>JAICKZ010000122.1 GCA_025927665.1 Steroidobacteraceae bacterium
AAAGTTACGATTAGGCGATAACTTCAACACAAAACTTGTACACGCTACAAGTGTTCAACCGTTAATTCACTCAGTTTGTTGCTGAACGCTAGTTATATGTAATAGTTGGCACGTAGTTTTCAGTACTCCATCACGGAACTCGATCACTATCAGCGTAG
Source organism: Steroidobacteraceae bacterium (assembly GCA_025927665.1). GTDB lineage: Bacteria > Pseudomonadota > Gammaproteobacteria > Steroidobacterales > Steroidobacteraceae > CAILZL01. The sequence goes on from JAICKZ010000122.1 coordinate 159, forward strand.
TCTATGATTTAAGTAAGACGCAAAGTAATCGATACAGCAATTAACAATCGTTAGTTTTCTATCCACGGAAAGGCTTAGTAATAAATTCATCAACAGTTGCGTACGCAGCTCGCGGTTCGTTGTCCTTGATCTGTTATGTGGGCAATTACGTGTGATGGAGAAATCGATATGCACTCTGAGAAACAGGCATCTACTTCTGATTCTGGCCGTCAGGCAAAATTTCTTGAATCATTAGGCGCGTTCAGTCGTCAGCATCGCGCCAAACATTGGGAAGGCACTTTCGCAGAATTTCTGCAGGACGTGTTACCTGCGCAGCCTGCCGCTTTGGCACGTAGCAGTCATCAATATATTTGGGACATGCTCAAATGGTATGGGCGTGACTCACCTGCAACAGATGAGTCCAGCAAGCCTCGTGAACTGTTTCAGCGTGAATTGTATGGCATCGATGAGCCGCTCGCTCGAATCGGAGATTATTTCAAGGCCGCCGCAGCTGGATCCGATGTCGGACGACGTCTATTGTTGTTATTAGGTCCACCATCCGGTGGAAAATCGACCATGGCAATTTTGTTGAAACGCGGACTTGAAGAATATAGTCGCACTGATGAAGGTGCGGTCTATGCAATCAAAGGTTCGCCAATGCACGAGTCGCCATTGAATCTGATTCCGGTCAGTCTACGTGCTGAGTTTCGTTCAACATATGGCGTGGAATTGAACGGCGAATTAAGTCCATGGGCACGTGATCGTCTGGTTCGTGAATACGATGGTGATTATCTACGCGTACCAGTTGAACGTGTATTCCTTTCTGAAGCAACTCGTATGGGCATTGGTACTTATGCACCACACGACCCCACCACCGCTGATATTGCCGACTTGGTCGGATCAGTTGATCTATCGAAAGTAGCCGAAGTCGGTGATGAAGGCGATCCCCGTGCATGGTCATGGTCGGGTGCTGTCTATGCGGCCAGTCGTGGCGTACTGGAGATGATCGAAATTCTGAAAGTGAAGCGCGAGTTTTTGTACTTGTTGTTGACACTGACTCAGGAAAAGAATGTCAAAGTCTCTCGCTTTCCCTTGATCTATCTTGATGAAACCATTCTTGCACATACTAACCTTGCCGAGTTTCACAAGTTCTTGCAAGAGAAAGAGAACGAAGCATTGCTGGATCGCATGGTGATTATCAAGGTGCCGTATGCACTTTCTTATAAAGATGAATCGCGTATCTATCAAAAACTGGTATCGGGTACACCTGCATTTCGCGATGTGCATCTTGATCCCCATGTGCTTAAGCTTGCCGCCGTGTTTTCGGTGTTGACGCGCTTGCAGAAACCAGAGAAAGAAGGATTGGATCTTTCCAAAAAACTGCGCATCTATGCAGGCGAAAGCGTGGAAGGCTTTGCGGAGAACGAAGGCGCGCGTTTGCGTATGGAGGCACCTGATGAAGGTCTCTCCGGTGTCAGCCCGCGATTCATTATCAATGCCATCTCCAATGCCATCACGCGTACTGATGCCAACAGTTTAACGAGTATGGAATTGTTATTGGCACTTAAGGATTCGATTGAAAGTGATGCACGCATGGATAGCAAACAAAAGAAGCAATGGATCGATTTTCTAGTGTTAGCGCGAAAAGATTTTTATAACCGTTGGGTTAAAGAGGATGTGCATCGCGCACTGTTTGCATCGTTTGAAGAAGAAGCGCAGCAGTTGTTGGAAAAGTATCTGGATGAAGTCGAGGCATCATTGGACCATCGCGAAGTCACGGATCCCATCACCAGTGAAACTCGCCCGGCAGATGAACGTTTTCTGCGTCAAGTGGAAGAAAAGATCAAAGTGTCTGAATCTGGCAAACATTCGTTCCGTCAGGAAGTGGTACGTAAGGCCATGGTGGCTTTCAAGAACGGCGAAAAATTTACGCTCGACAGTCATGCACGTATGCATGAAGCGATCGAGCAATATTTATTTGAAGAACGTCGTGATGTGTTGCGATTGGTCACTTCCAATGCGCGACCCGACGATGAGGCTCGCAAGAAAGTGTCGGCGGTGTCGCAACGCCTAGTGAATGAGTATGGTTATGACGAGCATAGCGCGAAAGAAGCATTGAATTACGTTACAACATTACTGGCACAGGAATAATTTCTGCGCCTGGAGGTTGAGTGAGTGAGTTTGATTCATTGGTGACCCATTCCGGGTTAAAAGAGTCCAGCATTAACGGCTGGTATGAATTATTTTCACGTGGTGCACGTGATTGGTTACGTCACAACGAGAAGGTGCGAGATGCGGTACGTGATCAACTACCGGACATCATCGCAGGCGCAGATGTAATGGGCAGCGGCTCGCGCACCGTGAAAGTTCCAGTCAAGATGTTGGAACACTATCACTTCAAACTGAATCAACCGCAGCAACAACAAGGTGTGGGCCAAGGTCAAGGCAAACCTGGTGATGTACTACAACAAGATTCACCCAATACAGGAAAAGACAAAGGTAAGGGCACCAACGACGGTGGTGGTATTGAATTTACTTTGGAATTCAAAGTCGATGATATCGTCGATTGGCTGTGGGAAGAAATGCAGTTACCCAATCTCAAAGCGCGCGTCGGTAAGTCGGAGGAAACTGATTGGACTCGTGAAGGTTGGGATAAAAAAGGCGCACGCTCGCGTCTCGATCGACGGCGCTCATTGCGCGAAGCAGTGAAACGCCGAGCGATACAACCTGATGGTCCAAGTTTTTCTGATGATGACCTGCGCTTTCGACAATTGAATCAACGTGAGCAACCTTCCATTCAAGCGGTGGTGTTTTTATTGATGGATGTGTCAGGCAGCATGACCGATGCGGATCGCAAGCTGGCCAAAACTTTTTTCTTTTGGGCGATTCAAGGTTTGAAGCGTCAATATCGTCATCTTGATACTGTGTTTGTGGCGCATACCACGGAAGCTTTTGAGTTTGACGAAGAAAAATTCTTTCAAGTCACGGGTAACGGCGGCACCGTGACCTCCACGGGACTGAACAAGGTGCAGGAAATTATCGCCGAGCGTTACAGTCCATCGCGTTACAACATCTATTTATTCTATGCGTCCGATGGTGATAACTATCCTGAAGATCGTGATTCGGCGGCGAAGGCGCTTGGCGAAATAGCATCGGTTGCAGGTTACTGTGGTTATCTCGAAGTGTCTTCCAGTGCAACTCAGAATTTGAACACTGAAGTAGGTCAGTTATTTCGCTCTATTGCATCTCAAGGCAAAGCAGCTGGCGGGTTTGCCATTAATAAACTTGAAGACATTTGGGAAGCGGTGCGGCATTTCTTTAAACACCAAGTTGCGGACGCTTGAGATGGTATTGGAGAACAGCATGAATGCCGATTGGCGTTACTACTTACCTAAGATCGAAAAGTTAGCTAACTCTTTGGGCTTAAGTTTTAATCCCGTTGATTTTGAAGCAGTGCCACAAAGCTTCATGATGGAAATCTCCGTGTATGGCTTGCCGGTACGCATGCCACATTGGTCATTCGGCGTACGCTACATATATCAGCTCATTCAACATCGAATGGGTAATTCGCGTTTGTTTGAAGTCGTGTTTCCTGGCAATCCCGGTCATGCCTATTTGGCGCAAAATAATAGTGTCGCAGAGAATGTGCTGGTGACTGCACACGTTTTAGGTCATGCGGATTTTTCGCGTAACAACATCATGTTCAAACGTGCACAGGATCAAGTAAGCGAACACATTGTGGAACATGCCGCAAATCATGCTCGTCAAATTGCATTAGCTATCGAAGAATATGGTTTGCCACGAGTTGAAGCGGTGCTGGATGCGGCGTTGTCATTGGAGCAACACATTGATTGCAATCATGCGGTGAGACGTCCGCGCTATCCGGAGTACGAAGCGAGTAAAGCACTGCCGCGCGATGATGAATTCTCAAAACGTTTTGCAGCGCTCACGCCTTTTGAAGAAAGAGACAATGCAGGTCAAGTACATCGCAAGCGTGCTGCGATTCCGCCGCATAATGAAAAAGATTTGTTATGGTTCATTGCGCAGTACGCACCGGAGCTGGAAGGTTGGGAACGCGATATATTTCTGGCAGTGCGCGAAGAATCGTTCTACTTTCATCCAGTATTCGCCACCCAAATTATGAATGAGGGTTGGGCATCATATTGGCATGCGCGACTGCTACGTGAAGCAGACTTCTTGCCGCAGTCGGCATATGTTGATGCCATCAAGTGTCATTCAGATGTGGTTAAGCCGTATGCACCGGAGCAACACATTGCATTGCAGATCAATCCATATCATCTTGGTTTTACCATGTGGGAAAAGATTATCGAACGCGATGGTATTGAAGCGGCTCGAGTAATCATGCAACAGGATGACGATTTCAGTTTTGTCAGGAATTATCTAGATGAAAATTTGGCTGACGAACTGCAGTTATTCAAATTCAATGCGCAATCAACCGGCAAGATCGAAGTGGTCGAGTCAAAATTGAGTGATTTGCATGAAGCGATGCTGGCACCTAAGTATAATTTTGGCGCACCATCCATTGCAGCTTCACATGTTCATGTGGATGGTTCGTTGGAGTTACAACACGATTTTAAATCCGATGGTCGCGGACTAGATCAGGATCGCGCTAGCAAGGTGCTTGATTACATTTATCGAGTTTGGCGTCGACCCATTGTGCTGCATACCATTGATGATGGTGGTGCGCAATTGGAGATTCGCAAGCATTGATGTTCCTGACCAGATGCATTGCGCTTATCGCAGCGTGCGAGTAACGTTAATGCATGAACAACATAGTTTCTGAATATCAATCATTGTCTAATCGCGTTGTTGCGATACCCGAGTCCCGTGAACTGGATGTGTTTACTGGATTGCTGGAACGGCGCGGTGCCATTGTATTGCGCTGTCCATTGATTGCCATCAAAGATGTACCTGACCCGCAAGCGGTATTGAAATGGATAGAGCAGTTCAATGCAGGCAGTTGCGATGACTTAATCTTGCTCACTGGCGAAGGCTTGCGCCGATTGATCTCATGCATTGATCACCACCAGCCGCAACTCAAAGCCCCATTTGTTGAACGTCTGAATATTGTTAGGAAGATTACTCGTGGCCCCAAGCCTGCGCGCGCATTGCGCGAATTAGGCTTAAAATCTGATATCGCTGCGGAAGTGCCGACAACCCAGGGCGTGATTGATACATTGAGATCCATTGATCTAAGTGGACATACCGTGGGCGTGCAGTTGTATGGGGGCGTTGCGAACCCTGCATTGATTGACTATCTGCATCGTGCGGGTGCCACAACCACTATCGTATCGCCCTATATATATGCTGATGCTATTGATGATGAACAAGTACGATCTTTACTTTTACGTATGAGTAAAGGTGAAGTGCATATCATTGCCTTTACCAGCATGGCGCAAGTTGAGAGGATTTTTTCCGTCGGCACGCCGGAATTACTGGCGACAGCATTCGCCAAAGTACAAGTGGCTGCAGTAGGTCCGGTGGTGCGTGATGCGTTACTCAAGCATGGCATTCAAATCAATTGCATGCCCGAAGATTCTTTCTTTATGAAACCATTGACGACTGCAATGATAGAAACATTTGGTCACGCCGATCAATGAGCTGACTTATTGCGTAGCATCGTGTAGCTGCTCATAAGATACTTTGCTTTTGTCGTGACGTTGCTGTTGATGAATGCGTTGTGGTCAATGTGCTCACCAAGTATATTTCCCAAGTCTATTTATTAGAGTTCCTGTAACTTCTGCAACACAAAGTGTTTGGCTTGTTTGCAAGCATCTACAATTGAAACGCCGTGTGCCAAGTTTGCGGCAATTGCCGATGCCAAAGTGCAACCTGTGCCACGCATACGTGCCGCGACGCGCGGTGCGGCCAGGCGCAATGGCGGTGAGTTTTGCGTGATCAGCAGATCTACTGATTCCGAACCAATGTTGTGTCCCCCTTTTACCAACACTGCAGTGACTCCCGATCCCAGCAAACGTTGTGCCTGTGCAATGAGTGTCACTTCATCATCAGCAATTGACTCATGCAACAGGGCGGCAAGTTCAGGAATGTTGGGTGTGATGAGTGTGGTGCGTGGTAACAAATGTTGCTGCAATATTTCTACACCTGCTGCGTTCAACAACACACTGCCCGATGAAGACAGCAACACAGGATCAAGCACGATTGGCACATTGATGCTGACGGGTATGCTGGTAATGACTGCATTTACTGTATCCGCCGTACCCAACATGCCGATCTTCACCACTGCAGGCACGCGACTGGCAAACGCTGCAACAATCTGTTGCTGTATAACGTGTGGCACGATGTGCTGTATGCCCATCATTTGAATATGAGTCTGTGCCGTTACTGCAGTGACAGCGCATAATGCATCGACATTGAGTTCATTGAGTGTTTGTATATCGCGAATCAGGCCAGCTCCGCCGCTTGAATCGGTACCCGCGACCACCAGTACCGCGGGTTTGGTAATGTCATTGGTGCCCATTTGTTACATTCTCATACTGCACATGCAACCAGCCATGCTTGCGTACGGGCTTCTGGATTGATGTGATTTACGATGTCACTAACGACGGCAGCGCTGTCTGCACCTGCGGTGAACACGCCTTGCAAGCGTTCAAGCGTCAGGCCACCGATGGCCACTAATGGTATGGGGCCGATACGTTTTTTCCATGAAGTTACACGCGTTAAACCTTGCGGTGCCCACGGCATTTGTTTCAGTGTGGTGGGATATATCGGCCCGAGCGCAATGTAATCGGGCTGTAATGACAATGCACGTTCAAGCTCTGCGTGATCATGCGTGCTGATACCAATGCGCACGCTGGCATTACGCAACGCCGTGATGTCAGCAGTGTCCAAATCGCTTTGACCCAAATGGACAAAGTCACATTGTTCATCAAGCGCAAGCTGCCAATAATCATTGACGATAAGTTGTGCACCATGATTGCGGCAAAGGGATTTCGCGATGCGAATTTCTGTGCGTACAATGCTTTCTGCTTGGGCTGCTTGAGTTTTAATACGTAATTGCACCAGCTTCACGCCCAATGGTAACAAGCGTGCGATCCACGTACTACTATCGACGACGGGGTAACAACGTGGCAAGTTCATATAAGACTCAGCTCACTAATAATAAGAGATATAAATAAATTCACGCGAGGAATGCCTTGCCGACCACCGGCGTGGAAGGTTCTGCCATATCGCGTGTCGGTATTGGTCCTGCGAGATAAGCGCTACGGCCTGCGGTAATCGCGGCTGCAAATGCAATGGCCATTGCCACTGGTTGTGCCGCTTGTGCGACTGCGGTATTCAACAACACGGCGTCATAACCCAACTCCATCGCTTGCGCAGCATGTGATGGCAGGCCAATGCCAGCGTCAATGACTAACGGCACATCAGGAAAATGCGCGCGCAATGCACGCAGACCAAATACATTATTAAGGCCACGGCCCGAACCAATCGGTGCGCCCCACGGCATCAACACACGACAACCCGCATCAAGCAATTTGTCAGCGACGACCAAGTCTTCAGTCGTATAGGGAAACACATGAAAGCCATCGTCGGATAAAATCCTCGCCGCTTCGACCAGGCCAAACACATCCGGTTGTAACGTATCATCTTCGCCGATGACTTCGAGTTTGATCCATGATGTGCCAAATATTTCGCGTGCCATGTATGCAGTAGTCACCGCTTCTTTAACGGAGTGACAACCTGCGGTGTTGGGTAATACCCGCACACCTAGTTCACGAACCAAGGACCAGAACGCTTGGCCGCTACGTTCACCGCCAGCAGCTTCACGACGCAATGAAACGGTAACTACTTCGATAGCCGCTGCGATGATCGCCTCTTTTAATATCTTAGGTGAGGGATAACGTGCCGTGCCCAGCATCAAACGCGATGTTAGTTCAACTTCATAAAATGAGATCATTCAACTTCCTTGCATGGGCGCAACGATTTCCAGACGATCATTTTCAGATAGCGTGATATCCACACGCGCTGTGACTGGAATGAAGCAGCGATTGACTGCCGTCGCAATAGTAGCGTTGCCATAACCCAGCTCGTTCAATACTTCGAGCAACTCAGTGGCGTTGATGTTACGCGCTTTGCCGTTGACTAGAATGTTCATCCATCACCTCGGGAAAGTAGTGATTGTGCAATACGATGTCCGCTGTCATGCGCGCCAGGGCGGGCGCAACCAGATAACCATGTCGATAAAAACCATTGATATGCAAGTGGCGAGCGTGCTTGATGATGCGCGGTAAGTTATCTGCAAACGCGGGCCGCACTTGCGTGCCGATCTCGATAATCTCAGCCTCACCGAATGCAGGATGCAGTGCATAGGCAGCGTTTAAGAGTTCCAGCATGGATCGTGCGCTGACACTTTTGTCATCGTCACTTTCGATCATGGTTGCACCCACCATGAACAAGCCCGCTTCACGCGGCACGATGTAGACTGGAACCCGCGGATGCAGCATGCGTATCGGTCGATTTAATTGCACATCAAATGAACGCAGCAATAACATCTCGCCTTTTACACCACGCAATTGTGGCAGTTCGTCGCGCGCCGCAAGTCCGGTACAATCAATCACAAAATCACAGCGTGTACTGAGCTCGGTCACCGATGTTTCGCGATTAAAATGCAATCGGCCACCCAGCGTGATTATTTTTTGTGCGAGATACGCCAATGACTTGCGTGGATCGAGTTGCGCTTCATAGGCAAAATACAATGCTTGGTGAAAGCGACCGGCGAGATCGGGCTCCAATGCAGCGATGTCATCGCGATTTAAATGCCGATGATGTGTGGTGCGTTGTGCAAAGCGATGTAAATCAACAGCATCACGACCTTGTGTTAACACCAGGCTGCCATTTCGTACTGTGTGTGGACAGTGTCTTAACCACCAGGTAATGCTTTCGGCACCGAGTGCA
>JAICKZ010000103.1 GCA_025927665.1 Steroidobacteraceae bacterium
AAGATATTCGCGACGCTTTTGCAAGCCTTCAGCAATGCGCCTTTCCATTTTATCTTGCTTGGCGTTTTTCATAACGACTTCTAACTATTAATATCTCTTTGTATTTATAATATCACTATATCCACTATAGTGTCACGTGAGTTGAAGAAAATTTCTGAAGATTTTTATCAAGTCCATACCAATATCAGGATCGAGAAGCTTACAATTACTCGCACAGAACAATTGTTTGATTCGTTAGATACTCAGCGCAGGGAAATAATCTCATGGCACTCACTACTCATCGTCAACATGGCATGAGCATAAATTTATGAGTGCAATGAATAAATAATGAGCAGTATTGATTTCGTTGGCGCAAGCGCCGACTTAAGTGATGGCAAGCAACATGAGTTAATTTTCTTCCAATGCGCTTTGTCAAGGTTTTTTTCTCGCAATAAGCTGAACCACGGAAGCTGTTCCTGCATGACCTTCTCCCTCAGAAACCTCTCGTTCGACTTCGCATAGAAGGAGCGGCTCAAGGTTCGGGAATTCACGAGTAAGCTTATCTGTTGTCATCAGCATATCGGCATCTTTGGGTCCATCTGTATCTCGTGATAGTTGATTCTCCGAGTACGCTTCTAAGATTAGAATTCCATTAGTCTTAAGCGTCCGCTCTATGAGTGGATAGAGTTTGTTTCGAACTGAACTAGGAAGATGCGCCGAAATTGATATCACCGAACCATAGTAATTTTCTTCCGGTTCAAAAATTGCCAAATCAATGACCCTAGTATTGATTACTACCCCGCGAGATTGAGCTAATTTTTGGGCCTTTTCCAATGCAACCATCGATATATCAACACCTAGGACATCTAATCCACGCGTTGCCAGAAAAACAGCGTTACGCCCCTCGCCTTCTGAAAGAGACAGGACTGGCCCGCTAAGAAGGTTATAGTGCTCCGCCAAAAATGAATTTGGATTTTTACCGTATAGATAACTATCGCGGCTGTAGCGCTTATTCCAAAATGATTCGTCATACATAGTATTCACCTAATGATTATGGAAGTTAATAATGTTTCTCATGCCAGATGAATTCACGTGCAAGAGTGACGCTGTGAGTTATCATAGAAGTTCAAGTCAACTTGAAGTCAAGCTCTAATTTCAAAAGGTGAAAAAATGGATATTACTGAAGTCGCAAAGGCCTCCGGACTACCCGCATCCACGTTGCGATTTTATGAAGAGAAAGGATTGATTCAGTCAATTGGCCGCACCGGTTTGCGACGTCTATTCAATAATAAAATTGTGGAACGACTGGCGTTGATCTCCCTGGCGCGTAACGCTGGTTTCTCGCTCGACGAGATTAGTAAAATGTTTACGACTGATATCTATAACATTGATAGAGCACTGCTTTCAGCAAAGGCAAACGATTTGGATAGAAAAATTAAAGAACTAAGTTCAATGCGCGACGGATTGCGTCATGTCGCAGCATGCAAGGCGCTAAATCATTTTGAGTGTCCAAAATTTCTTCAGCTCCTGCGGATCGCGGGTAAAAATAAATTTAGGCAAACGAGTAAATTTAAGAAAGGTAAAGTTGATCGAGGAGTGCGGCACGCGTAGTTTAAGCAATTGTTAACATGGGTGTAATTTTTGGAGTGCATAAATAACTTATGAGCTGGGCGTTTGCATCCAGCTTTGGCAAAACATGATTGAAATCGGCGTGATCGCTGGCCCTGGGCGATTTGGCTTTGTACAGTAGTACAACTTCTGGACTGAGATAAGGAGTTCCAGTTTCAGATTGCTGAGTTATAGACTTAAGTGGCGCCGAGATTGCCTAGTTTCGACGAAAAAACCATTTATCATCCACAGCCTCGTTGAGAAGAAACTCAAGGCGTTCTAGATCATTCTCAGCGTAGACTTCGTGAACAGGTAGTTCAAGATATTCATGCACCGGCCAAGCCAAGGAAATGCTATTTACCATTTTCGTAAAATGCCAATCCTGCAAATGCCGACGAAGAATGTGTTGATCACGCCGTAGCACAGCGACGTCGATATCTTGATGCGGTCGGGACTGATGCCCCAAGTAAAGATCGATTGCCCAGCCTCCAGCAATCCACCACGACCGCAAATAGCCGCGCATGAGTTCTCTGGTACGCAACAACACTTGATCGTTAATGTTTGACATGAGAATGGTTTCTTGGATGCCCTCTCGACAAAGGGTTACCGCATTCTCAGCGAAGCTCTTTACGGACCACGAGCTTGAGCCCTGACCAAACTTCGGTGACGGCGCAGACCTTGATATCGACAAACCCCAAGGGAAGCGCCAATTCGCGGATCGTATTATCTGTGATGGTGGTTGGAACCTTCGCTGACTTCTTTGGCCAAGAGACCCATAGTACTGCTTCGGGTTTCAGCTTCTTGCGCAAAATCCCCAAAACATTGGCAAGCTCTTCTCTTTGAGTGACAAAAACCTGAACGACATCGACCTTTGAATCGGGACGGTTTACAAACACGACGGCTGGCGGAAGTGGGACTAGCAGATTTTTGTATTTCGCTGGCGCCTCAAGAAGCAGAACCCGATGTCCTTCTTTGATGCCAAGCTTCTTGGAGAGCGGCGTTCCCGAATAGCCGGTACTGCTTAAATTTCCCATGAGTCCTCATGTCGAAAATGAGTAATCGATAACTTGCGTTTAATTCGCTCGACTGATTGGTTAATGCTCATCATTTCCAGACTTACCGTCATCTTTCTGTGCTTGCATCAACTCTCGCTGCTTGCGCTCATACGCCGCCCATCCACCGCGAGGAGGTTTAGGAGAAGGCGGTGGCAAGGGAGACGACATGTCTATTCGCTCAAGATCAAGCGTGGTGATATCGCCGTCGAATCCAAAAATTGGCAAACGTAAACCAAAGAACGAAGCGCACTCTTCTTCAGCAATTCTATGAAGCCGTGAAGTACCTCGCTTCAGCTCGGTTGTTTCCGTTCCAGGCATCCAATTCACTTCAACACTGCCTGCGCGAAAGCGCAACTTGTGTAAGGTTCCATGTTCCGAAATACAGGCCAAGTCAATGCCTTCATCGTCCGAAACGATGCTTAGTGTCTCAGCGGCAACAAGGCGGCTTATCATCACGTTGAGATTCACAAAGGCTCTTTTGAAGCCATTTCCCCGATTCTTCTTTCTGAGTGATTCATACAACTCATTCAACCCGGTGAGTGGATCGTCGAACTGAAGTGGCAGATCTTGAATTGCGGGAATGGAGGAAAAAGGATGCTCACCATCGCGTTTAACATTGAATACATCAAGCAACAGCTCATCCACACTCTTGGCGCGGTAAAGCTTCCACGGCAATGATTTCGGAAGTTGGTGAAGAGCAGCACCGTTCTTCGGCACACTCTTGAATGCTGACAGTGATACCAAGTAACCCATCTATGCGCACTAAATAATTTCGCTATCGCAATATTGATAAATAAAAGGATGACTGCAAAGTAACATTAGGCGTGGGCAACGAGTTTGCTGATTCTCAACGTCAAATTACATTGTATGCGTGGGCTTGTCGCCGCCTAATGCACCGGCAAGGTAACTTTCTATCTTACGTTGCGTATTGCCACGATCCTGATCACTGAACTGCACGCCAATACCAGAGGTGCGCTTTCCCTGTGCGCCCTTCGGCGTCATCCAAACCACTTTACCGGCGACGGGCAATTTCTCATCTTCGCCCATCAAGTTAAGCAGCATGAATACTTCATCGCCCAAACGGTAGTTGCTGTTAGTAGGAATAAACAAGCCGCCATTTTTTACGAATGGCATATACGCCAAGTACAAGGCAGCTTTGTCCTTGATGGTTAACGTAAGCAATCCGGGTTTACTGCTAGGCTGTCGCATAGAAGGAGAATTCAATGTATTCCTGCCTCGATTACTAAGAAGCCGTGCTTAAAGCACGCTGTAAAACCAACAAGACACTTTCGACTGCCAACTCTTTTTGCAGGGCGGTACGTCGCAACCTTGCTTTTAGCTCACGCAGCCGATCGAGTGCCTGATACATAAGGCTTATGTTTAACACTTGTGAGCCTCCGTGCAAAGATGTGTTCGGCAGATTCAACGTGATTGGATCGTCATTTCCAAGAATTTCATTGCGAATGCGTCGTGTCAGCCAGTAATCCAACCAATTCAGGCGTTCATTCAGTTGATCGTCGTTCCAATCTTGTGCGATTTGCGTCACATCAGTCGCACTTGATAGGGCTGTCAAGGCGGGCGTCATGGTGCGTTGCATAGAGTCAAACGAACCCTGCAAATAATTGATTACTTGTAGCGGCGCGCAATTGGCAAAGTGTAACAAGTCGCTCGGAACTGTCTTGCCGGTTTGTTGTTGCAACCAATTCTGCGCCACATTCACACTGGGTGTGGTCATCGCCAACTGCTGACAGCGACTACGAATAGTGGGAAGCATCGCACCACGTTGTGAGGTGACCAAAATCATTAACGTGCGAGAACCGGGCTCTTCCAGTTTCTTTAACAAACCGTTTGCAGCTGCAACGGTCATTTGATGAGCAGGTTCAACAATAGCGACTCGATAACCGTGTCGACCACTGGTCATGGACAATCGCTCATTCGCTTCACGAATTTGATCTACCGATATCTGTTGCTTGTCTTCTTCGGGTTTGATCAATACAAAATCGGGATGTGACCCAGCCATAAATAATTTGCAACTTGTGCACTGTGTACAGGGCTTTAGTTGCTGAGACGGTGCATTTGATTGAGTATTTATATCGCACAACACTGCATAGGCCAGCCAGCGCGCGAATAAGGATTTGCCCAAACCTTCTATGCCATGCAACAACAAAGCATGCGGCATTCGATCTGTATTCCATGCCTGTTGCAATTGCAACCACGCAGCTTGTTGCCACGGTAATGGCATCGTATAGGCGAACGAGGAAGTGGTATCACTCACGATCCGACACCTGCGACGTTGCAATGAATTGCATTACCACTTGCCTAATTGCATTGGACACATCGTCCAGCGATTTTGATGCATCGACTATTTTAAAACGTTGTGGATGCGCAGCAGCACGGGCAAGATACCCAGCGCGTACACGATCAAAGAAAGCTTGCTGTTCGATTTCAAAACGATCGGTTGGCTTGGTACCACTGATACTGCGTTGCTGCGCACGTTGCATTCCAAGCTCCACAGGAGCGTCCAATAATAACGTCATATCCGGTTGCAGACCTTGTTGCACCATACTTTCTAACTGTTGAATATGCTCCAGCGATAAACCACGGCCATAACCTTGGTACGCATAACTTGCATCGGTAAAGCGATCGCATACCACCCACTCAGCACGTTGTAATGCCGGGATAATGACATTATGCAAGTGAGTAGCACGCGCCGCAAACATCAGCAACAACTCACACGTTGGCGGCATAGGTTCACTATCGCGTACTAACAACAATTCACGAATTCGTTCCGCACGCTGCGTTCCACCGGGCTCGCGTGTCATGGTCACCACTATTCCCGCAGCTTCCAATGTCGATTGCACGACATTGAGCTGCGTAGTTTTACCCACACCCTCGCCGCCTTCTAAAGTGATGAATCTTCCCAATGTCATTATATTGGATCAACAATTAATCATGATGCACATGTTGTGATTTCAGTAACCGCGTTAATGCCTGATTGTGTTCGTCATAAGTTTTTGAAAAATGATGCGCGCCACCTTCGCCAGTGGCAACAAAGTATAACGCACCTGTTCGATATGGATGTGTCGCCGCATACAGCGCCGCTGCTCCAGGCAAACAGATAGGCGTAGGCGGTAAGCCGGCACGTGTATAAGTGTTGTAAGGCGTATCGCGTTGCAAATCGGACTTGTGAATATTGCCGTCGTAACTCTCGCCTATGCCGTAAATCACTGTGGGATCGGTTTGTAAACGCATACCTCTATCCAGTCGATCCATAAATACGCCCGCAATTTTTGGTCGTTCCGCAGCTATTGCGGTTTCCTTTTCGACAATCGATGCGAGAATCAATGCTTCATATGCTGAATTGACCGACAAATTTTGATCGCGTGATTCCCAGGCCTTTTGCAATTCACGTTCCATTCTGTGTTGTGCTATCGAGAAAATTTCCAGATCCGTGGTGCCTTTTGGAAATTGATACGTGTCAGGAAAAAATTGACCTTCTGGATGCATGTGAGGCAGGTGCAAACGACGCATGATCTCTGCATCGCTCACATTCCGTAGGGTATGCTCAATCTCAGCTTGTGCATCGATTGTCTCACGCATTTGTGAAAAAGTAGATCCTTCTACAAAGCGCACACTGTGCAAAATAACTTTGCCATTGGTGAATAACAACAACAAATCATTGGGCGACATATCTTGATGTACAGCATATTCGCCCGCCTTGATTGCGGCTGACTTATGCTGCAGATGAGCCGATATCCGCCACAGATGTGGGTATTCCATCCACCCATGTTGTTGTAAATCGAGACCGATACTGAGCACTGTCGCGCCGCGTGGTACTTCGTAGGTAACATCGACAAGTTTTACAATCGGTTGATGCAACCAGTACCAAGCATATCCACACAATGCAGCCACACCGAACGCACAAATCATCAGTATGTTTAACAAAAATCTGAGAAAAGAACTTGATTGCTTTTGTTTGGGTGACATGCGTGTTCTCTGATTGTGTCAAGTCGCGTCATCAAGTCGTTGCATCATTCGCTTGGTAACTTCGCCGATCTTCCATTGCCTATCGCCATCAGCGGACACCAGTTTTGTCACAGGCTGAATGCCACGCACTGCATTAGTGACAAATACTTCCGTCATTACGAACAACTCATTCGGCATAACCGCACGTTCTTCCACCGGCAATTTCATTTCATTTGCAAACCGCAACACATTCCTGCGCATGATGCCATGGACACCACAAAAACGCAGGTCAGGTGTAATCAATTTCTCATCCTTCACAAAAAAAATATTACCCATCGTCGCACTGATCAACTCCCCCTCCGTATCCAGCATCAAGCCTTCTTGTACCTGTTCATCATGCCATTCTAACCGCGCCATCACTTGTTCAAGACGATTTAGATGCTTGATGCCAGCCAGTAAACTATTTCGAGCAAACCTTGTGGTGCACCAACGTACCGTGATACCCGTATTGGTCGAAGTAATCGGTGCGAACAATTGCCATAACCGTGTCGGCTTATTGTCTACTGATGCGCGATAGCCACGCGAACCACGTCCACGTGTAATAAGTAATTTCACGATGCCATCTTGATGTGCGTTTAGCAAGCGTTGCAACTCATCATGTAACCACGTTGAATTGGGTAGAAAAATATTCAGGCGCTCGCAACTCTGTTGTATGCGCTGTATATGATCATCCAGAAATCGCACTTGTCCATTACGCAATAACATCGTTTCAAATACGCCATCCCCATAGGACAAACCACGATCATCAAGATAAATGACTGGCTTGTCTTGATCGACGATCACCCCGTTCAGCATCGCCGCTAACATGATTCACCCACCGCATGCAACATTCCCAACGCTTTAGCGCGTGTTTCTTCGAGTTCTTGTTGTGGAATGGAATCAGCGACTATTCCTGCACCTGCGCGAAAAGATAATTTTCTATTTTGTACATGCAGACTACGAATCAAAATATTCAAGTCCAAACTTCCATCGCGATTAAGATATCCCATGGAGCCGGTATAAACACCGCGATGTTCATTTTCAAGCTCGGCAATCACTTGCATGCAACGCACTTTTGGACATCCCGTAATGGTGCCGCCGGGAAATACGGCGGCAATGGCCTGCCCTGGCGTTATCTCTTCACGCAGTTGACCACAAACATTCGAAACAATGTGATGCACATGTGCATAACTTTCCACCGTCATCAATTCATCCACACGCACGCTGCCTGCTTTACAGATTCTTCCCAGATCATTACGTTCCAAATCTAGCAACATGACGTGTTCAGCCTGTTCCTTGGCATTACGTCGTAATTCATCAATCAGTTGCGCATCCTGTTGCTGATTTGCGGATCGAGGACGCGTGCCTGCTATGGGCCTGGTGCTGACTTTACCTTGTCTAATGCTGAGCAAACGTTCTGGGGATGAACTAATCACAAACTCATCGTCGCGCAGAATTGCGATGCCCGCAAAGGGCGCTGGGTTCGCTGCACATAATTGCCGGTAAATATCCTGCGCGGAAATCGATTCCCTAAGCGTCGCGCTCCAACCTCGTGATAGATTCGCCTGATAAATATCACCACTCGAAATATAGTGTAGTGCTCGTTGCACCGCTGTTAAAAAAATTTCTGGTGATTCTTCAATCAAATTAGTAATAAGCTCAATGTGCTTCAATGGCTTGTTTTGAGCTCGCACTTGATCAATATCTGCAGCAACAGAATGACACTGCGATGCAAACTCATCTTCAGCAACAAACCAAGCTTCGTACGTAATCGCATTGCGTACAATCGCTGCGGGCATGCGAATAGCTTGTGCCATCAGGTTTTTTTCTTTTGACTCATATGTGGACACCAT
The DNA here is from genome assembly GCA_025927665.1 of Steroidobacteraceae bacterium. Taxonomy (GTDB): domain Bacteria; phylum Pseudomonadota; class Gammaproteobacteria; order Steroidobacterales; family Steroidobacteraceae; genus CAILZL01. The sequence goes on from JAICKZ010000103.1 coordinate 8,501, forward strand.
CGGCCGCAATATGGGTTCAATTTGTGTTGCCAGTTCATATCCCAAAAATAAAAACCAACCACCCGAGAACGGCAACGTGCTGGCTTGCACTTCAGTTTGTTCGCCCCTCCACCAATGATCTAATGCTTCAAGAAATGATTCACATTTCAAATCCATTAGATCTTGCGGTAATTGCAGCTCGCGATCAGCAGTTAGAATTAATTGCTGCTGCGGAAAAGCCATCAGTACGTCGAATTGATTATTGGCTGCAATCGCGGCGCTTTGCAGCAGGACAGGATAACGTTTAGGGAATTGCTGCTGCAGACTCAGCAACTCATCACTGGTTACACAACCTAAAGGTTGCGCATGCGCATAAGGTAAGACTTGTTGGGGCAGTTGCGGCACTTACACACTGTATCGCAGCTGCTCTACGCAATGCATTAGCAAAGTTGCAAACAGTGAATAGATGCTGTTAGCTCAGCTTCTTAAATATCAAACTGCCATTAGTACCGCCAAATCCAAATGAGTTTGACAGCACCGCATTAATTTTCATTTGTCTTGCAGTGTGCGGCACGTAATCCAAATCACATTCAGGACTGGGATTGTCAAGGTTCAATGTGGGCGGCGCAACTTGATCACGAATTGCGAGGATCGAAAATATCGCTTCGATGACACCGGCTGCGCCCAACAAGTGACCCGTGCTCGACTTGGTAGAACTGATTGCAACCTTCATCGCATGATCACCAAAACAACGCTTCATCGCAAAGGTCTCGGCTCGATCACCTAGCTCAGTCGAGGTGGCATGTGCATTGATGTAATCGATGTCAGAGGGATTCATCTGTGCATCGCGCAATGCATTCGCCATGGCCAATCGGGCGCCTTCACCATCTTCTGGTGGCGAAGTAATATGATGAGCATCGCCGCTCATGCCGAAGCCCACAAATTCAGCATAAATCCGCGCTCCACGCGCTTTTGCATGTTCATATTCTTCAAGCATGATGGCCCCCGCGCCATCAGAGAGTACGAAACCATCGCGATCACGATCCCAAGGGCGACTGGCGCGTTGTGGATCATCATTACGTTGGGATAACGCACGCGCTTGACTGAAGCCGCCAAGACCCAATGGCGTGGTTGCCATTTCACCGCCCCCTGCAATCATTGCATCTGCATCGCCATATTGAATTAGACGTGCAGCAATGCCGATGGAATGAGTGGAAGTTGTACAGGCAGTAACGGTCGCGATGTTAGGACCTGTTAGTTTAAAATTGATTGAAAGGTGCCCAGAGATCATATTGATGATGCTGCCAGGTACAAAGAATGGTGAGATCTTGCGTGGCGTTTTGGCTTCAAGATACTTGCCGTAATTATCTTCGATGGTATCCAAGCCACCAATTCCAGCACCCATTGCCACGCCAACACGCGGCGCATTTTCTGGCGTAATAACAATTCCGGAATCCTTGAATGCCTGCACTCCAGCGGCATAGCCGTAATGCATAAAAGGATCGATCTTTCGCAGTTCCTTGGGCGAAAGATATTCTTCAGCATTGAAGCCTTGTACCGAACCGCCAAATCGAACTGGAAAGGCACTGACGTCAAAACGCGTGATGGGACCGATGCCACTCTTACTTGCAAGAATAGCCGCCCATGCAGAATCAACGCTGCTTCCAAGTGGGGAAACAATACCCAGACCGGTAATGACTACACGTCGCTTAGACAAGTGGTCACCTCAAATAGGTTGGAAAATAATATTCAGAC
>JAICKZ010000280.1 GCA_025927665.1 Steroidobacteraceae bacterium
CCTGGTCACAAAGCTTTCAGCAGATTTGGAAGCGGGAGACGAAACTGGATTCGTGACTCATCATAATTCCATCGTTCGTGATCGTGACGATGGACTGTGGACGCAACTCCACAAACTGACTTCTGATTTAAGCAGTGCATTGGAGCGTTTTCAACTCGATTCGCGCTTGGTGGATCTCGCTGAAAAAGAAGTTCCCGATGCGAAACAACGTTTGGATCATGTGATGAAAATGACTGATGAAGCGGCGCATAAGACCATGGACTTGGTGGAGCAGTCCGGTCCGCTTGCCGCACGTATTTCCAGTGATGCGGAAGAGTTGGCTGCAATGTGGCAACAATTTCGCAATCGGCAAATTTCTCCGAAAGATTTTCGCGGTTTGCTCGATAAGATGGCGGTGTTTTTAGATGACGTGCGCACTAACTCTGCAACGTTGCGCAAGAATCTCGCCGAAGTATTAATGGCACAAGGATATCAAGATCTTTCAGGTCAAATCATTCGTGGTGTGATTACGCTGGTGAGTGAAGTTGAAGTCACATTGACTCAACTGGTGCATCTGGCGACCGATCAATCCAATACTCCTAAAGAGAATGCCGACAAATTTCGTGACTCGCGCGGTTATGGGCCGGCAGTGCCGGGTGTTGATCACGGCGTGGTGGTTAATGGGCAGCAAGACATTGATGCATTGTTATCGGGATTGGGTATTTGATTTGTTACTCCTACTTAGGTTCGTTTGATGTAACGCAGATGATTGAATGAAGCAGATGTCGGCATGGTTGTTGCGCCTTAGCGTGACCACAAGTCGATATAGTAGAACAGTATGCGCAGATTTCCGTTAGACATTTTAAGTTTACTTGGATTGGTACTCGCCATTACATCATTAATGGTGGGCGCAGTATTGAAGGGCGCTGGTCTTGAATCGTTGGTGTCCTCTGCAGCATTCACGATTGTGGTGGTTGGTACCATTGCAGCAATTTGTGTGCAAACTCCACTGCATGTCATGTTGCATGCAATGCGCATTTCTCGTTGGGTGGTGATTCCACCGAACTTTCACGCTGAAGAAACCTTGGCAAGATTTATCGAATGGACTGCGTTGTCGCGTCGACAAGGACTATTGGGATTGGAGCAAGTCATTGACGATGTTGACGATGGCTTCTTACGCAAGGGCTTGCAATTGGTTGTGGATGGCGGTGAGCCAGACGAAATTCGCAATACCATGGAAATAGAATTGGAAATTCGCGAGTCAGTGGACTTGCGTGGTGCCAAGGTATTTGAAGGTATGGGCATTTATTCACCGACACTCGGTATCATTGGCGCGGTGTTGGGATTGATCGCAGTGATGCAAAATCTCGCCGACCCGACCAAGCTCGGTCATGGTATATCGGCTGCATTCACTGCCACCATTTATGGCATAGGCATGGCGAATCTTTTGTTATTGCCAATGGCGAATAAACTCAAAGTCGTCATTCACGATATCAGTCAAGTACGTGCGATGATGATCGAAGGCTTGATTGCCATTGCCCAAGGGGAAAACCCGCGTTCGGTTGAAAACAAGATGCGCGGATACATGCATTGATTGACTTAATGGATGTACGCAAGACATGGCACGTAGAACTCGACATGAAGAACATCAGAACCATGAAGCCTGGGCTATTCCCTATGGCGACTTGGTTACCTTGCTGCTGGCGTTCTTCGTGGTGATGTATAGCATCTCCACCGTCAATGAAGGTAAATATCGCGCCGTATCTGATGCATTGAATGCGGCATTCAAAGGCACACCGCGTACCATCGATCCTGTAGAGATTGGTCAAAGTCACTCTGGTGCAGGCGCTGGACACGGTGCATCCATGACACAGAATGGTTTAATCATAGGTAAAGAGGCGGAGTTGATAACTCAGAAGACACTTGCCACTAACACTGCTGATTCCTCAGCAAAACCAAACGAACAACATGAATCTGCATCTTCGTCGTCATCGGTAACAATCAGTGCCATGGATGAAGTGATCAACAAAGTAGAAAGCAGCATGGCCGCATTGATCGAACAGCAACAACTATTGGTAACTCGTCATCCTTACGGTGTTGAAATCGAACTGCGCACAGATATTTTGTTTCCCAGTGGTTCAGCAACGTTAGCGCCTTCAGCTCACGCGGTATTGGAAAAGCTCGTCGACACATTAAAACCACTGCCATACCCGATGCGTGTGGAAGGTCACACCGACAATCGACCGATTAATACTTCCACTTTTCCATCGAATTGGGAACTGTCGGCAGCACGCGCCGCCAGCGTGGTTCATTTGTTTACACAACGTGGCATGGATGCATCACGACTTGCTGTGATTGGTTTGGGTGAGTTTCGACCACAAGCTGACAACAGTACCGAGCAGGGACGCAATACGAATCGTCGTGTCGTCATCGTTATCTTAAGCAATGGTGAAAGTGCAGAAGGTGCAACTGAACATAGAGCAGAAAATAATGTTACAGACATGAAAGCAGGTGGGTGATGCCATTGGCGGTGATCATGGATGTGGGCGATGCTTTTTCAAAAGGCGTTGGTATTCGTAACGATTGTAATCGAACATTGCAAAGAACCACTCATCGAACCCTGGAAAAGTCTCAATGACTCCACCCGCAAGCCATATAACTCTTCCAGGTGCGGCCGTATGAGGGCGCGCTATTACCATTACGTCGATATCATCTGACACTGCAATTGGTAACACATCCGGCTTGTCAAAGCCACACAGTTCCTTAAGATCATGCAGAGACTCGATTAACTCAATTGCCTTCACTGCACGTGGCCCACCTACTAAGTCGCCGATACCGAATACATCAACATGCTGCGTGAATGCGCGCCATCCATTCGCATGCAAAAGGAAGGCTCGATGCTGTGCGTCCAGTTTGTAGCCTAGCTCTGACTCAAGAAGCCATACCTGATCCTCAGTTACAGCAACTTCGGGCGATGTATTTTCCCAGAGATGCTCTTCATCTACCTTGGCGATCTCCTGCTTAACGAGATGGGCTATTACCAGTTCACGTTTCCAGTCCAATTCAAATCCTCCTCATGTATGAAACGCGTCGCAGTATATCCGATGGATAATTTTGCGTTTATAGCTTCAGACTGGAATTGATTGGAAGATCCATTTCCAACCAGAGTCATTGCTTTCTTGCTACACCGACTACTGCCTCTTAACAAGTTGGGCTTTAAGAAGATCCACTGACAATGGAGTAACCTGGCCTTGATCATCAATCAGAGTAAAGCTTGTAATTTTATTAATACCCTCCAACGTGTATGTCCAACGATTGTTAATCTCGTCTTGCGCCGAGTCTTGCCAGCATGGCGGAGAGCGCTTCGGGGCTGATGTAAAAATGTTCACACACTCTTCCCCACAACATGGTGGTTGGAACATTGCGGCCACCTCGTTCTTTTTGCGTTTCACTCAACACCCATAAAACAACTCGTTCTTCGCGGGTGAGTCCATCGCGTACATCGGGAAGTTTGTCGTTATTCATGATGTAGATGTTACCGCTTTCCTGGATTGGTTGTGCTCATGTAGTATGCATCACTCGGTGATCTCCTGTCATTTGACTGCAGGAGAAAATCAGCTGATTCGCTTCGTCACCGTGATTGATACTTGTATAGATATAAAAATCTAAGGGGCCCATCGTGATATCACGTAGAACACTTATTAAAGGGCTTGGTGCCGGTGCATTATTGATACACGCGTCATCTAACGCGTTCGCCACTGCCATCAAGCGCACTGGCTTGAAGGAATACTACACGAATGATTTCAAAATCGGCGCTGCCGTGGGCGGCAGAATTCTAGCGGGCGATCAGAAACTGGAAGGTATTCTTACCAGAGAGTTCAACTCCATCACGCCGGAAAACTGTTTGAAGTGGGAAAGTTTACGTACTGCAGAGGGCGGTTGGAATTGGCACGATGGCGACAGATATGTTGAGCTAGGTACGCAACATCATATGTACATTGTGGGTCACTGTCTGGCATGGCACAGCCAGATTCCTGAGAGTGTATTCAAGAATTCGGCGGGACAATACATATCCGCCGATGACCTCACCAAG
>JAICKZ010000038.1 GCA_025927665.1 Steroidobacteraceae bacterium
CAGTATCATCGGAGCCCTACGTTCTGGGAGATGGATGTTGTTATCCATCTCTCTTTGAAGAGCCACTGTCGACGATTTCGTTGTTGGAGTATGAGGCTCTCGATGCTTATGAGTTATTGAGTTCAGCAATATCGTAACCGCTGGGGAGTTGAAGTCACCATGATCTATGTCGTGCCCTTGTTCGGGTTTCTGATGACAGGCTTTGCAGTGATAGAAATTGGAGACAGGACAATGTGCGGTATTCATAAACACATCACTTCTCCGTCCTTCCGTGTGGATTCTCTACTTACAAACCAGGCTGATTCTCCTGTTCAAGTGCACCTAAATAAGAGATTTATAGTACTCATTTCAAAATAGCATTGGTCAAACTGTATTCGACCAAGACATTATTGCCGCCGATTTAATTAATGATCGGCTATATCATTCTTGGCGGAGACACTCTGATAATTATCCGATCAAATCAGGTAACGTCTGCCTTCTTTATCTGATGCATCAGACTTTTTGCTATTTTAGTTTTGATGGAAATTGATGTTAATCATCATCGTCAACGTTATTGCCAAGTTTAAGTCATCGCATGAATAACTCAGAGTTCTTTAGTTGATTTCCTTATGATCAGTGCTCACCTAGAGGCCGTCATTCGTTTCGAATTTCTAAATCATCATTTCGGTAAATCGCGCTGTCTGATAATTCAAAACCTATAAGCTATTAATGCTTATCGATCGCTACGTGATGATTCTTGGAATCACGATTTAAAAGCATGCATTGCTTTTTATGCATTAGGGTCTTGCCAAGAAGCCCTACATCAAGGGGTATACATCAACAACTGTTCTATCAAATACAGTAATTTAATTTACGGTAATGATAGTCAGCGTTACTGCTTTATTTTTTTGTCGATATTTTACTTTCAATATCTATCTCAAACGTCAATGTAATAAAAATCACGAGGAGAATTGTAATGGGTGATCAGTTTCTCGGCGAGATTCGCATGGTTGGTTTCAATTTTGCGCCAAACGGATGGGCATTGTGTGCAGGACAACTAATGTCCATTGCACAAAATTCCCCATTATTTTCATTAATTGGTACTACGTTCGGCGGTGACGGTGTCACAACGTTTGCATTGCCAAATTATTGTGGACGCAGCCCTGTTGGAATGGGGACTGGTCAAAATTTAAATCCAATTATTCAAGGTGAAATTGCTGGCAATGAGAATGTAATAATTCTTTCTTCACAAATGCCAATGCATAACCACGTAGCAACCGCGACAGCGACCGGCACCGCCACACTTTCTGTAGCAGGTACCGCATCAAATCCTTCCGCCACGCCGTCTGCAACCAATAGTGTTTTGAGTGCATCAGGTGGGGGCCCAGGTTCCGCAACTATTTGGTCAGATCAACTCACCAATCCTGTCACATTAACGAACACCAATACGCTAGCAATGGCAGTAGCAGTGACCGTTCAACCTAGCGGCAATAGTCTCCCGTTACCGATACGCAATCCATACTTGGGCACCAATTTCATTATTGCGCTAAGTGGCATTTTTCCTTCTCGTCCATGATTAAGTCGATCTAAACATCGGTTGAATTGGTTGACTGCTTGAAAACATTGATACGCAAAAAGAAGATGTAATTTGAACACAAAATTTCATTTCATCTCTGGATTGCCGCGCTCAGGTTCAACGCTGCTGTCAGCATTGCTACTTCAGAATCAGCGCTTTCATGCAGGAATGACCAGCCCAGTGGGTGCATTGTTCTCAAGCATGTTGAATCAATTCAGTGCCGGTAGTGAATTCGGACCAGTGATCGATCAATCAACACGGCGTCGTTTATTACATGGTTTGTTTGATACTTACTATGCCGAGCAGGCAGATAAGGAAATCGTTTTCGATACGAACCGGTTATGGTGTGCAAAGCTGCCAGCGTTACTTGATTTATTTCCGGGAACTAAAGTCATTGCCTGCGTACGCAATGTAGCTTGGGTGATGGACAGTATAGAGCGTTTATATCGAGCAAATCCTTACGAGAATACTAAACTATTCAATGACGATAATGAACGTAATACGGTGTATAGCCGTGTTGAAACACTGGCACAACGCAATCGTTTAGTTGGTTATGCATGGTCGGGTTTGAAAGAAGCTTTTTATGGGGAGCATGCTCAATCTGTTCTGTTAGTTGATTACGAATTGTTGGTGCAAGCTCCCGATAAATGTATGCGCCTGGTTTATGATTTTATCAATCAACCCTGGTTTGAACATGATTTCAGCAATATTCATTACGATGCACCGGAATTTGATCAAGCGCTTGGCTTATCTGGCTTACACAAAGTAAGGCCTAAAATAGAAAAAATAAATCGCCGCACAATTCTACCACCTGATCTGTTTGAACAATATTCGGCGCTATCGTTCTGGCAAAGCAGTAATGGCAGCGCAGCGAATGTTATTCGGCCAAAGAACAGTGCAATCGCATAGTGCTTAATCATAATCGGGATTAGAGGCGAGCAATTTATGAAATGGTTCAAACATCAACGACTCAATACCGCGGCCATGAGTCCCATTAAAACAACATTTCCAAAGACGACGCTGATGATGCAGCTTGAACAACGCATCATGTTTGATGGTGCGTTGGCTGCTACTGCTATTGATGCAAGTCATAGTAATGGCGCGCATGCTTTAACAATTACCGACAAATCATCAGCAACGCAAAGCCCTGCGCATATTGGCATCGCTTCACTACAAACCATCGATAAAGATGTGCCCATCATTGCACAAACTACGTCATCCGTTACTGAAGTATTAATTGTCGATAGTCGTATTCCAGATTATCAACAAGTGGTGAATGCGGCGAAAGCTGGCGTAAAAGTAATTGTTTTAAATCTCGATCAAGATGGAGTGATACAGATTGCCGATGCGGTTAAAGGCATGAGCAATCTTGATTCGATCAGCATTGTTTCACATGGCGATAAAGGCGTGTTGCTATTGGGTGATACGCCGTTGTTCGCTGGAAATATTAATAGTCATGCAGGTGAGCTGAAAGCAATCGGTAATGCCTTGAGCACCAATGGCGATATCTTGCTTTATGGCTGCGACGTAGGTGCTGGTACTGAAGGTCAAGCATTTATAAATGCACTGGCCGCAGCGACCGGTGCTGATGTGGCCGCATCGACAGATAACACAGGCGGTGCAACGGAAGGTGGTAATTGGAATTTGGAAATTGCCACTGGCAAAATTGATTACCCAGCTGCGATTAATGCTGCGCAATTGACGAGCTATGATCATTTGCTAATCACTACTAGCGTCAGTTCTGTCTCTGCTTTGCAGTCCGCAATCAACATCGGTAATAGTGACAACGTCGATGATGTGATTACTGTGACTGGCAATATTACTTTTGCTTCTGCCAGTGATGCGATCATCATCAATGTGACTGATGGTCATACGATGTCGATCGTGGGTGGTGGTTTCACTTTAAGCGGTAACAACCTCGCACGAGTTCTCGATGTAGCTACATCTGGTGCTGGTTCTGCAGTATCAATTAGCAACTTGATTATCAGCAATGGTTTTCTAACAGGTGCAGGTGGAAATCGCACTGCGGGCGTGGGAGGCGCGGGTGTTGATTCACTTGGTGCAGATATTCGCAACACTGGCGTGCTAACTATTTCTGGAAGCACGATCACCGGTGGTAAAGCAGCGGGTGGTGGTGGGGCAGGTGGTGATACCTTTAATGGCTCCGCCGCAGGCGCCGGTGGCGGTGGTGGTGGTTTCGGCACTACATTTGGCGGCTATGGGGGCACTAATTTTGTTGGAGGAACACAAGCAGGTCCTTCTGCTGGTACAGGTGGTATCGGCGCGGGATATATAAAAAGTCCAACCCAACATTTGGGAGGATACGGAGGCACAACGACAGGTGGTCAAGGCTCAAACTATGGTGCAGGTTATACCTTGGGAGGTAATGGTGGTACGGCCAACAATGGTTCGATAGGTATCGGTGGTGGCGGTGGCGGTGGCGGTTATGATGCTGCAGGTGGTCGTGGTGGTAATGCAGTAGGCGGTATTTATAACACCGGCACCATGATTATCACGGGCAGCACCATCACCAACAACATTGGTGCGGGCGGTGGCGGTGGTGGTGGTGGCAGTAATTCACTATATGGTGCCGCAGGTGATGGCGGGGCTGGTGGCTCCGGTACAGGTGCGCTCTGGAATGCAGGGGGTACAGTGCACATGGACGCAGGCACTTACGCAACAATGAGTACTGCCAACGCGGGCGGTGCAGGGGCAGGCGGAATTGCAACTCGTTCAGGCAGCGTAAATGGAGCGGTAGGTACGGCTACTTCAAAAATATTCACCTCATCTGGTACTACAGATACTAATTACATGCCGGACACGACGCCGCCAACAGTCAGTTCGGTTAATTCAAGCACCACGAATGGCACTTATAAAGTGGGCGACCTCATCAGTCTGCAAGTCAACTTCAGCGAAGCAGTTATCGTTACGGGTACACCACAACTCACGCTCGAAACCGGTACAACAGATCGAATAGTGAACTATGCAACTGGCAGTGGCACCAGTGCATTGACATTTACTTACACAGTACAAGCAGGTGATACCAGTGCCGATCTCGATTATCAAAGCACCAATGCACTGGCTTTGAATGGTGGCACGATCAAAGATGCAGCCGGCAACAATAGCATTTTAACGTTGGCATCACCTGGCGCTGCAAACTCTCTTGGTAGCAATAAAAACATTGTCATTGATGGTATTGCGCCCACTGTTTCATCCGTCAATTCCAGTACTGCAAATGGCACCTATAAAGCAGGTGATTTCATCAGTGTGCAAGTGAACTTTAGTGAAACTGTAACGGTCACGGGTACGCCACAGCTCACATTAGAAACCGGTACTACAGATCGAGTGATTAACTACGTAAGCGGCAGTGGTACCAGTGCATTGACATTTACTTACACAGTACAAGCAGGCGATACCAGTGCTGATCTCGATTATCAAAGCACTGCAGCACTTGCATTGAATGGTGGAACGATCAAAGATGCAGCAGGCAATAATGGAACGTTGACGCTTGCATCACCTGGAACTGTAAACTCTCTCGGCAGTAATAAAAATATTGTCATTGACACCACAGCGCCAACCACAACGGTTGCCACTGTTGCGTTTTCAGCAGATACAGGTACAAGTTCAACTGACTTCATTACCAACACTGCCGCACAAACAATCTCCGGCACACTAAGTGCAAATATTGTTTCCGGCGAAATCGTAGAAGTATCACTCGACAATGGAGCCACTTGGACAACAGCGACATCATCGGTTGGTTCAAACACGTGGTCGCTCAGTGGGCAGATGCTGACAGCTAGCAATACACTCAAAGTACGTGTGAGTGATGCTGTAGGAAATGGTGGTACCGCATTAAGCCAAGCATATGTGCTAGACACCACGGCACCAACCACAACGATTGCCACTGCCGCACTTTCGGCTGATACCGGTACAAGCTCCACCGATTTCGTTACCAAGACTGCTGCACAAACAATCTCCGGCACTTTAAGTGCGAATATGGTTCCCAGCGAATTTGTAGAAGTATCACTGGATAATGGATCCACATGGACAACGGTGACCACATCGGTGGGTGCCAATACCTGGTCACTCAGTGGACAAACGCTGACAGCCAGCGACACACTCAAAGTGCGCGTGAGTGACACAGCAGGCAATAGTGGCACTGCCTTCAGTCAGGCTTATGTTTTTGATAACACCGCTCCTGGTGCACCGTCGACACCTGATATGTCTAGTGGCACTGATGCGGGCACATCAAGTACAGATAATATTACTAACAATACAACGCCAATATTTACTGGGGTAACCGAAGCCAACAATACCGTTACGCTTTACGATACCGATGGCACCACAGTACTTGGCACTGCGACCGCTGATGGCAGTGGTAACTGGTCGATTACGTCATCGGTTCTTTCTGCGGGCAGTCACACACTTACTGCCAAATCCACTGATGTCGCTGGCAATACTTCTAGTGCCTCTTCAGGTTTATCGATAACGATCGATACAACGGCACCCACAGTGACTTCAGTGAATTCCAGCACTGCTAATGGCACTTATAGAATTGGTGACACCGTCAGCATTCAAGTGAACTTAAACGAAGCAGTTACGGTAACAGGTACGCCGCAATTGACTTTGGAAACCGGCACAACTGATCGAGTGGTGAATTATACGAGCGGTAGTGGTACCAGCGCACTGACATTTACATATACGGTGCAGGCAGGCGATACCAGTCCAGATTTGGATTATCAAAGTACCAGTGCATTGACATTGAATGGCGGCACGATCAAGGACATCGCTGGTAACAACGGCACGTTGACACTCGCATCGCCGGGAGCCACGAATTCGCTGGGCAACAATAAAGCATTGGTGATTGATGGCCTTGCGCCTAGCGTCACATCAGTCAGCGCCATCACATCTGACGGTACTTATAAAATTGGCGATACCATTGCGCTAGTTGTTAATTTTAGTGAAACCGTATTTTTAAGTACTGGCACTTTGCAATTGACATTGGAGACAGGCACTACTGATGAAACGATTAGTTATGTGTCTGGCAGTGGTTCTTCATCTTTAGTTTTTAACTATACGGTGCAAGCAGGCGACAGTTCAGCTGATCTCGATTACGTCAGCACAACAAGTTTGGTTGCTAACGGCGATACCATTCAAAATGGCAGTTTTCAAAACGCGATACTCACCTTACCTACACCCGGTACTGCTGGCTCATTGGGTGCTAATGCAGCGTTGGTAGTAGATGGCGTTTTGCCCACTGCGAGTATTGTAGTAGCAGACACGGCCTTAGCGGCTGGCCAGACTTCGTTGGTTACCGTTACTTTTAGTGAGGCGATCACCGGGTTCACTGCTGCTGATCTTACCGTTGCTGATGGTAGTGTGAGTGGATTGAACAGTGCTGATGGTGGCATCACATGGACAGCGACGTTCACACCTACAACAAGTATCACTGATACAACTAACTTGATTACTTTGGACAACACGGGTGTGCAGGATCTCGCAGGCAATGCTGGGACAGGCACTACTGATTCCAATAATTATGCGATTGACACACTACGGCCCACAGCGACGATCGTGGTTGCGGATACCGCACTCGCCATTGGTGAAACATCATTAGTTACTTTTACCTTCAGCGAAGCGGTTACGGGTTTCACGGCTGCTGATCTTACTGTTGCCAATGGTAGCGTGAGTGGTTTGAATAGTTCCGATGGTGGTATTACATGGACGGCAACCTTCACACCCTCTGCAAGTGTCACCGACGCGACGAATCTCATCACATTGGACAACACAGGCGTGCAAGATGCCGCAGGGAATGCCGGGTCGGGAACCACAGATTCAAATAATTACGCGATTGATACGATGCGCCCGACTGCAACCATTGTGGTTGCCGATACGGCATTGGCGATTGGTGAGACATCGCTTGTCACTTTCAATTTCAGTGAAGCGGTTACTGGTTTTACGACTGCTGATCTCACTGTTGACAATGGAAGTGTGAGTGGACTGAGCAGTTCTGATGGCGGCATCACGTGGACAGCAACGTTGACGCCCACAACGAGTGTGACTGACACAACCAATCTCATTACACTCGACAACACTGGCGTACAGGATCTCGCGGGCAACGCAGGAATCGGCACAACGAATTCGAACAATTACGCAATCGATACTGCACGACCCACAGCAACGATTGTGGTTGCGGATACAGCACTTGCAGTTGGTGAAACGTCATTAGTCACTGTTACATTCAGTGAAGCCGTTACCGGTGTTACCAATGCAGATTTCGCCATTGCCAACGGTACCTTAAGTGCCGTGAGTTCTTCCGACGGCGGCATTACATGGACGGCAACTCTCACGCCTACAGCTAGTATTACCGATCCAACCAACTTGATTACGCTGGATAACACTGGTGTCCAAGATCTTGCAGGTAACGCAGGGGTAGGAACCACTGACTCGAATAACTATGCCATCGATTCATTGCGTCCCACTGCGACGATTGCATTGAGTGATTCTTCACTAGGCATCGGCGAGACTTCGTTAGTGACGATTACTTTCACTGAAGCGGTGACGGGCTTTAACAATGCGGATTTGACTGTCGCAAACGGAGCATTGAGTGCAGTGAGCTCATCAGATGGTGGTGTCACTTGGACTGCGACATTCACACCCGCTGCAGGCGTCACAGATGCGACCAATCTCATTACTTTAAATAATACCGGTGTACAAGATATTGCAGGTAACACGGGCACAGGAACCACCGATTCAAATAACTATGCAGTTGATACAGTGCGCCCCACTGCCACGATTGTAGTTGCAGATACGGCACTTGCTGCCGGTGAAACTTCTTTGGTGACGATCACAATGTCGGAAGCCGTTGCCAACTTCGACAATAATGATTTAAGTGTGGCCAATGGTACTTTGAGTACCGCAGTCACCACCGATGGTGGCATTACTTGGACCGCAACGTTCACACCCACTGCAGGTGTTACCGATACTACCAACGTCATTACCTTTGATAGTACCGGCGTTATCGATGGCGGTGGCAATGCTGGTGCGGGCGTAATCAGTTCCAACAACTATGCGATCGATACTGCTCGCCCCACTGCAACGATTGCGGTTGCCGATACTGCTCTTGCAACCGGTGAGACCTCATTAGTCACCATCACTTTCGGTGAAACAGTGACAGGTCTTTCAAATACAAATTTGACGATTGCTAATGGCACGTTGACTGCGGTCAACTCATCAGATGGCGGCATTACTTGGACTGCGACTTTTACACCTGCCGCAAACGTTACTGACCTCACCAATGTTATCGTGCTAAATAACACGGGTATTGTGGATGTTGCTGGTAATGTCGGCGTTGGCACCACAAGTTCCAACAATTATGTAGTCGATACCATCGCACCAACAGTAAGTGGGTTGGTGCGCACCAACACATCTCCGACCAACTCGACCAGCGTAAGTTATACCTTGACCTTTAGTGAAGACGTTGTCGGAGTTGGCGTCAATGACTTTACGCTGATCACAACTGATCATTCCAGCGCCACCGTTTCCAGCGTCACCGCAATAGATGCTCATACCTATACCGTCGCGCTTGCCAACGTGAAAGGCGGTGGTACGTTGCGTCTTGATCTTAACAACACGGGCACGGGTATCACCGATGTTGTTGGTAATGCACTAACGGCAGGAATAGTTGGCGATACTTATACGGTTGCCGCAGTCAGTCCCGATATTCTCAACGTGGGTAAAGAAATTATACCAGCGCCAGTAACGCCAACTATCCACACCATATCACCATTACCCATTACATCACTATCAGTGCTTGATACCACAAGTGCAATAACTGGCGCGTCGGCATTTCAAGTCATCGAAACTCATGCATTGCCTGTTATCTACAATATCAATATAGATGCAGTTGGTTATTTTGATGTTGCACTACCATTGCAAATCAATGCAGTTTTTTCAGACTGGAGTGTAATTGAAGTTCGCAGCAGAAACGGCACACCGCTGCCCACTTGGTTACATTACGATTTGATCACTAATACGCTGCAAGGTTTACCACCTACAAATTTCAATGGTGCGCTAGACATTGAAGTCGTGACTACCGATGCACAGGGACATCGTGCCGTGAGTTCAATGCAATTACATTTTGGCGATGCACGGCATAATGATGTGCATATCGACAAATCAGCAAAGCCGCAGCGAGTGACAGAAAAGCAGTTAACCACTGCGAAGCCGAGTCTTGATGCGCAATTCAAACGTCATGCACGCAATGCTGCATTGTTGGCGCAATCGCGCACTGAAAATTCGCAACAGGCATTGACCAGATCAATCGCATCTTTTCTATAAGATTATGATTCGTTAAAAATATGTCGAGAACATGAAGGGGGATTATCGTGACAAGCAATAACGGGGTAACAATCAATATGCATCTTTCCAAGCTCTCGATATTGGTGGCCGCAATGACGCTTGCGGGCTGCGCAGTGCATCCAACTGCATTATCGTTATCAGATCGTAAAGCAACATTGGTGGGCGATAGACAGGCAATGTTCGCTAACCAACAAGCGGTGCAGGGGCCTATTACATTGGAAGAGGTCATGGCACGCGCATTGAAATATAATCTCGATAGTCGTGTGAAGTTAATGGAAGAAGCCGTGGCACGACGTCAGCTGGATTTGTCCAACTTTGATTTACTGCCCAAGCTTGCGGCAGATGCCGGTTACTCACGACGCGATAATGTTTTGGGCTCATCATCACGCAGTGTGTTGACGGGTCAACAATCGCTGGAGCCATCGACTTCCACAGATCGCAATCTTAGAAATGCAGATTTGGGCCTGTCCTGGAACATTTTGGATTTTGGTGTCAGTTACTTTGGCGCCAAGCAAGAGGCGGATCGTGTACTGGGATTGCAGGAACGTCGTCGCAAGGTTGTACAAATGCTGATGCAACAATCACGTGAAGCATTCTGGCAAGCTGCAGGTGCACAACGTTTGCAAGAGAGGATCGAACCTTTGCTGTCACAAGCGCGACAAGCATTGGATGATTCGCGAAAGATTGAAAACGAAAATTTAAAAGCACCTTTGGAAGCGCTGGCTTATCAACGCGAATTGCTTGAGTTGATACTGCAGTTTGAAAATCTCCGTGATCAACTTTCACAAGCCAAACCTAAACTTGCCGCTTTAATGAATTTGGAGCCCGGCAAGCCTTTTGAACTTGCGGTGCCAGAAATGTCGGCAGATCTTCCTATTAAGATTGCACCAGAACAAATGGAAGAATGGGCGCTATTGAATCGTCCCGAATTAATTGAAGCAAGATATAACGAACGTATCGGTGTGACAGAAATACATCGTGCGATGGCTAAGTTATTTCCTGGGGTTGAGTTATCTCTAGGCAATCATTACGACAGTAACAGTTTTTTAGTGAACAATTCCTGGAACGATGCTGGTGTACGAGTGAGTTGGAACTTACTTAATTTAGTCAATGCTGGAAATATTCATGGTGCGGCTAAAGCACAATTTGAAGTTGCACGTGAACAACGTTTGGCGGCGAATATGGCAGTACTGACACAAGTGCACGTAGCGTGGATTGATCTTAATAGTCGTAAGCAACAGTTTCAGTTGGTAAGTGAACTTAGTAGCGTCGAACAACGCATGCTTGAACACACACGTAATGCTGCCGCTGCTAATGCGCAAAGTAAGCTTGTGGAAATACGAGTTGCAACCAGCGCGTTGATGTCAGAGCTGCGTTTGTATCAAAGTTACAGCGCTTATGAAGGTGCTTATGGGCAAATGCTTACTACGTTGGGTATTGATCCCGTACCGAATACACAGGCTGACGATAGTTTGAATAAGTTGGTTGAAGCTATTCGCACACAATCCATGCATCCATGAGATTTATAAAATTTGGTTTTATTGCACTGGTTATTGGATGGTTGACGAGTATTCGCTGTATTGCAAGCTCAGCCATGGACGATAGTGGTCGCATTCGTGCACAACTGGTTTCACAACACGATGTGATCATCTCCACGCAGATCGAAGGCAAAATTGCGCAGTTGCCTTTCAAGGATGGTGATGCGTTTAAACGTGGTGATTTGCTGGTTGAATTTGATTGCGAGCTGTATGCGGCGCAGCTAAAAAAAGCAGAAGCAAATGCCTCTGCTGCGAATAAAGCCTACGAAGTCAATAAACAATTAAGTATCTTACATTCAGTCGGCGAGCTGGATGTGGAACAAGCCAATGCCAAGGCCAAAGAAGCCGATGCTGAATCGTCTTACATGCATGCAATGGTAGATCGTTGTCGAATCATTGCGCCATTTGCCGGCAGAGTGATCAAACGCATTGCCGCACAATACGAGTATGTTTCGACTGGAAAACCCTTGTTGCAAATTGTTGATGATAAAAATCTGGAATTAAAATTGATCGTGCCTTCAGGATGGTTGGCATGGTTGCATGCCGGTACCGCATTGCAAGTTCACATGGATGATTTAAACGCCGACTATGCCGCCGCTGTCGTTCGCCTGGGTGCGCGTATTGATCCGGTAAGTCAAACATTGGAAGTGACTGCGCAAATCAAGGGCAACCATCCTGAATTACTTCCTGGCATGAGTGGGTGGGTACGTTTTCCGCAACGACCATGAATGCACATCTTAAATCCAATGAAAATACGCAAGATTTGCTGGCGTTGATTTTGCTAAGCAGACGCGTGCGTGAAGCCGCCAGCCTAGAAGAGCTGGGTTTCATTGCAGTGAACGAAACGTGTGAACTACTTCGTTATCGGCAAGCAGCCCTATGGTTGACGAACGATTTACGTGGCGTCGTCAGTGTTTCCGGTATCGCTCAACCCGATTCATCCGGACCTTATTTACAGTGGTTAACTCGCGTATTTAAAACACAAAGCAACTTGACTGAACTCAAGCAACTTAGTGCGCATGATCTGTCGCCCATATTAAATGACGAATGGATGCACTGGTTGCCGCGACATGCATTACTGGTGCCGCTCATTAACAAAAACATTGGCTTGCTTGGCGTGTTGTTATTGGCACGCGAAAATGAATGGCAAGAAGATGAGATGGTATTGGCGTTGGAAGTGGGACGCATTTATGCACACGCTTTATTTGCACTGCGTCCTCATCAAACACTTTCCGTGAAGCTCAGCAAATTTGTATACTCACGTAAATGGATGTTGCGCGCAGCGCTGATTATTTTTGCTGCAATGTGGATACCTGTGCGATTAAGTACTTTGATGCAAGCAGAAGTGACACCTATTGACCCATTTGTAGTACGTGCTCCGTTGGAAGGAGTCGTCG
This sequence comes from Steroidobacteraceae bacterium, assembly GCA_025927665.1. Lineage (GTDB taxonomy): Bacteria > Pseudomonadota > Gammaproteobacteria > Steroidobacterales > Steroidobacteraceae > CAILZL01. Next base: position 12,852 of record JAICKZ010000038.1, read on the forward strand.
ATCGCTTTCAAGTGCGTCCGAATGAAACAGTCAGTGAAGGCGCTCCACTTTTTAATCTTGATACCACGGCATTGCAAAGTCGAAATGCCACTGCGCGTGAAGAATACGAAACCGCCAGTGAAGAATATCGCCAAAGTGCACAACTTGCAGTGACCGACGACAAAGCAAAATTGGACATGGCTTTACACAAAGGAGTGCTCGATCAAAAGCAAGTTGATCTTGCGTATACTGCAAACCAATTAGAGCGTGTGCAAGTTAAGGCAGCTCGTTCTGGCGTGGCAGTATTTTCTGATGTTCATGACTGGATAGGTCGTGCGGTAACGACAGGTGAAAAAGTATTAATGCTCGCCGACCCAAATAAGGTGGAGTTGACTGCGCGTATGGCAGTGGGTGATCAAATCATTGTCGAGCCAGGTGCTGAAATCATATTTCATCCGCAAGCCGCACCATTCACCTCGTTTGCAGCAATTGTTGACAGCGTTGCCTATCGAGCTGAACCAAATGAAGAGAATGTATTGGCGTATCGTATTCGTGCGCACTTTGGGCAAGTTGATTCGTTACCAAGGTTGGGGCTGATGGGAACCGCACGTGTTTATGCAGGGCGAGTACCGTTAATTTATTTGATTCTACGTCGGCCATTAGCAGTCATTAGACAGTGGCTCGGTTGGTAAGCAATGCAGGCTTTACCATCGTTACGTCAGGAACTGACGCTCGCTGAATCTCCTACCAGTGCAGATGGCTCACCTGTATGGACTTTATACGATCCATCAGCACATCGTTTTTATCAACTTAGTTGGCCAGCATTCGAGATATTGTCACGCTGGTCGCTAGGTGATGTCGCAGCTATTGTTAGTGCTGTACGTCGTGAAACCACATTGCGCATCGATGCGAATGACGTGTTGGCACTCATACAATTCTTGATCACACATCAACTTACGATTGCCACTACGGCAACTGATACACAACGTTTGCTCGACGTGCGTCAGCGACAGAAAGTTTCTTCTGCAATGTGGTTGCTTAAACATTATTTATTCATTCGTGTGCCGTTATTCAGGCCGATGTCGTTGCTGAGAATAATCTCACCGAATTTGCAGTGGCTGTTTCACCGCACATTTTGGCGCATCACGATAATTGCAGGAATTGCAGGCCTTTATTTTGCCTCACAACAATGGGAAGCGTTTCTACATACATTCCATCAATATGCTGGATGGCAAGGGCTACTTGGTATTGCGATTGCGATTAGCTTTGCCAAAGTACTCCATGAATTTGGTCATGCGTTGACCGCCTATCGATATGGATGTCATGTGCCGACGATGGGCATCGCGTTGCTGGTGATGTGGCCGGTGTTGTACACCGATACCAATGAAGCATGGAAACTGCGTTCGCGACGTGAACGATTACACATCGGTGCCGCTGGCATGTTGGCTGAATTGGCACTTGCCGCTTATGCCACCTTACTTTGGAATGTATTGCCAGACGGGCCATTGCGTGCCGGTATTTTTATGCTTGCAACCAGTACTTGGATCATTACGCTGACATTGAACGCCAGTCCATTCACTCGTTTCGATGGTTATTTTTTACTGGCTGATTGGCTGAATGTTCCCAATCTACATGAACGTGCATTTGCATTGACACGGTGGTGGTTACGTAAACATTTGTTTGGATTTAACGTCGCACCGCCAGAAGTATTTGCACCATCGCGCCAACGTTTTTTGATTGGATTTTCTTTGGTGGCATGGTTGTATCGTTTGGTGTTGTTTTTCTCGATCGCATTGTTGGTATTTCATTTCTTCTTCCATGCATTGGGCATTGTGTTGATGCTGGTTGAA
>JAICKZ010000173.1 GCA_025927665.1 Steroidobacteraceae bacterium
ATTAACGGTAGGACGCCAACGAGTGGCGTGTACTGTATTCTTGTACAGTATCAGAATCAATAGCTTTTGATGCTTAGTTCCTTACAAATATCACTCACGAGGCCATGGCGCTGATCCAACGGTCGTGAAGCTTCTGTTCCACAAAGACGTGCCGACTTGCAATCTATGACCCCTACTCCATGACTTTGCTCGACCAAAATTTGAGCAAACAGTTATGAGCTAACCACGGCTTAACTATCGCTACTCCATTACAAAGACGCAGATACACGCCTTCAATACACAAAATCATCTGAATGGTTTCCGGCAATTTTTACATGATATCCGGGACGCACGAGCCCAGTCTATAGATTATCTGTGTTAGATTACTTTTGCGCGTGAGCCTCACGCGAATATATTGTCACACTCATCGCCTGTCTATTTTGAAACAATAATCATCGTATTGCGAATGACTGTAGACCAGCACGTCTCACGATGAAATTCCAACAACAAGTAAGATGCCTTGCTAAAATTAAATATGAGTTGAAGCAGAATCGCGGCAAACATTTTGCTGCGCACCGGACCAGTACCATTTGAGAATGCATGATGACGGCTAAGAACAAAGAAGCTAATCCGCGAAGCAATAACACTGCTTTAAAGGCCATTGAGAAAGTTGCCAAAGTGCATCACAACACTGAACAGGAATTGCAAGCAAAAGACGAACGCTTACGCGCAATGTTCTCACAAGCCGCCGTCGGTATTGCAGTGGCAAATTTAAGTGGTCGCTTCATCGAAGCGAATCAAAAGTTCTGCGACATCCTTGGTTATTCGGAAGAACAAATCTACCAACTCTCTTTCACTGACATCACGCATCAGGATGACTTGAAGATAACACGTGATTTGGTACAACAATTGCTGGAGGCCAATACCACAAATTACGCAGTTGAAAAACGCTATGTCCGCAAAGATGGCTCAGCCATATGGAGTCACACTACCGTCACGTTATTACGCAGTGAGTCAGGAGAACCCTGCCAATTCCTGGGCATCATCGAAGACATATCTGCACGCAAACAGGCTGAAGCAGTGCAAGCGCGTCTCGCAGCAATCATTGAAGGTTCCGATGATGCAATTGTCACCAAGACGCTTGAAGGAATCATCAGTACCTGGAATCCTGCGGCCGAACATATGTTCGGCTATACCGCTGCTGAGGCCATTGGCCAGCCTATCGCAATGCTCATTCCCAGCGATCATATCGATGAGGAACCGGCCATCCTACAGCGGCTAAGACGTGGAGAAAAAATCAGTCATTACGAAACCATCCGTAAAACCAAGTACGGAAAGTTATTGAATATCTCACTAAGCGTTTCACCAATCAGAGATTCAAGTGGTCGCATCATCGGTGCTTCAAAAATTGCTAGAGATATCACGAGCCAGAAATTGGCAGAACGGGCATTGCAAGACCAGACACGGATGCTGCAACTGCTTGAATCGACGGGCCGAAGCATCGGTGCGCAATTGAGTCTCGAATCAGTTATTCAAACCGTCACCGATGCCGCAACGGAATTAAGTGGCGCGCGTTTTGGTGCCTTTTTTTATAATGTCACTAATGCTAACAGTGAATCATTTTTGCTCTACACATTATCAGGCGCATCACGCGAAACATTCGCGGATATCGGCCTGCCGCGTAATACGCCACTATTCAACGCGACATTTAGTGGTGAAGCAATTGTGCGATTAGCAGATGTCACGAAGGATCCTCGTTACGGAACCATGCCGCCTCATTACGGCATGCCCAAAGGCCATCTTCCAGTACGCAGTTATCTTGCGGTCCCGGTGATACTGCGATCGGGAGAAGTCATCGGTGGATTGTTTTTTGGTCATCCCGACACCGATGTATTTACTGAACGAGTAGAACGCATGATTGCAGGCGTGGCAGCGCAAGCGGCAATCGCAATCGATATCGCACGCTTGTACGAGGCGGCTCAACGTGAATTGGCAAATCGTGAACGCGCAGAAGCGGCCTTGCGTGAAGCTGATCGCCGCAAGGATGAGTTTATCGCCACCCTTGCACACGAACTGCGTAATCCATTGGCACCCATTCGCCAAGCTGTTTTCATTTCCAAAGCAACCACCGCAACTGAGGCACAGAAGCGTTGGAGCCATGAAATTATTACTCGACAAGTGCAGCAAATGTCATTGCTGTTGGATGATTTGTTGGATATCTCGCGCGTAACCCGTGGCATGTTCAAGTTGCGCATTCAAACGACTGCACTTCAGACCATTATCGATACGGCAATCGAAACCGCACGTTCATTTATAGAAATAAAACATCATCGTTTGATCGTCGATGTACCAAATGAAACTGTATTAATAGCTGTTGATCCACTGCGTTTATCTCAAGTATTGGCAAATCTATTGAATAATGCAGCGAAGTACACAGATCCAAATGGAGAAATTTATTTGCAGGCGATTGTCGATGCACAGTCAATTACGATCATTGTTTCAGACACGGGCATTGGAATTAAGTCCGAAGCCATACCGCTGATCTTCGACATGTTCTCACAAGTGAAATCCGTGCAAGATCGATCAGAAGGTGGGCTCGGCATTGGCCTTGCATTGGCTAAGGGTTTGGTGGAGATGCACAATGGAACAATTGAAGTAAGCAGTGCTGGTCTTGGGCACGGTAGTAAGTTCACTGTGCGCCTGCCGCGTCAAGCATTGCCGATTGCTACTACCACAGTGGAACAAATAGCCACAACAGGCAGTGCCACCACGTGCAACGTACTTGTCGTCGATGATAATCGTGATGCTGCAGAAAGTTTGGCGATGCTGCTAAGACTGGAAGGCCATCAGGTGACGGTCATTCACAATGGCCGTGACGCTGTCGCTGCTTTTAAGCAAACACTGCCGGATGTCACTATTCTCGATATTGGAATGCCTGATCTTAATGGCTATGAAGTTGCGCGACAGATACGAGAAACCCATAGAGAAAAAACTTTTATTTTAGTTGCAGTCACCGGCTGGGGTCAGGCGACTGATAAAGAGCAAGCATTTGCAGCAGGTTTCGATTATCACTTTACCAAACCTGTCGAACCACAACGACTAATAGAGTTGCTAAGTTCAAATCGAATTACCAAACACAATATGAGATAAGTTATATATAACAAATAATGCAACCTACAATTGTGCTGAGTGTCTGCAATCAGCTTTGCAGTATTGAATGGCAGTAAAAATTATAATTCCAACACTCCGTGCAATGCCGCAATCACACTGCGGCGACGCACAGTCTCCCGATCACCACCGAATAACTTTAAGCGTGCATTCACATGAACTGCTTGTCCGTGACGCCATGCCCATGCAATCCAAACAGTGCCAACAGGCTTACCGGGTTGTTCGCCATCAGGGCCTGCAATACCACTGATAGCAATCGCAACATCACCACCGAGATTATTCAACGCGCCGATGGCCATCTCGCTGACAACCGCATCGCTTACTGCGCCATGAGCAGTTAGCGTGACTTGTGATACCCCTAATAATAGTTGTTTTAAAACGTTGCTGTAAGCGATAACACCGCCAAGATACCAACTCGAACTTCCAGGAATGTCAGTTAGCGCCTTGCCAATCCATCCACCTGTACAGGATTCTGCAGTAACAAGTTGACGTTGAGTTTGTTGCAGATGCTGACTAACTAACACTGCATGTTTGAATATATCGTTGTCATTGCTCATAGTGGATTCCGGTAATTGGCGGCAACTTATAAATACTTAGGTAAGTACCGCAAGCATTGCATCATGATTAAATGAATCATGCGGCATGTACAGTGGTCAAGCAACTGCTTGCGTATTTCTGGCATCAAGCCCAGTTAAGCAATATTTGCAAAATCAATTTGTGCCTAGACTGGCCCGGTTGCAATAACAATAACTCGAACTTCTTCAAGCCAATAGGAAGGCTCATTACTAAAAGTCTCGCACTACTACTTAGTCAAATCTTGCAGGAGGTTTGTTTATCATGCCTATATTCATTCGCAACTTACTAATCACTATCGTTGCCAGTCTATCACTGCTAGCGATCATGGGGCTCAGTCGTGTTGTCATTCTCAAGAGTAAACCGGTTGAAGCTGTCGGCACTATCACCGTGCTATTACCTGATGGCTCCGGAAATACCATCGACATTCCCGACTCAAAGATTATGCTTCTCGATAACACTGGAGCGATTGTTGCAACTTCCGCCAGTGAACTCAACGGACAGTTTCGTATTAATGCGCCCACCACGGGTGTGTATTCACTGTGTTGGAATATTCAAGGTCGACAAGTCTGCAAACGCGAAGTGTCATTGCAGGAACCGACAACGTATCTCGGTATTCTGAAGAGCTCGTTCCAAGATGTGCAATTGTATGGTCGCGTCTTGACCGGTGATGCACGTGCATGTTGGATTCGCGATCCTTTCTTTAAATTGAATGTATCCACGACAGTGAACGTAGTTGATTCATTGAACCAACCCGTTGCACCTACAGTGCGAGCCAACACACATGGCGACTATCTATTTCTTTTGAAAGCAGCAGGTAGTTACACCGTTTCTGCACAATGTGAAAAATCGCAACAGCAAGGTGTTGCAAGCGTGCGCACTTTCGCGAAGTTGGATCTCAATTTCAAAAATCACGCACCACGTATTGACGAGATTGCCGAGCGCGCCAGTGGCAAAGGCGTGGTCAGCGTTCTGCCCGGCACTGCGATCCAATTAACTGCCAATGCGAAAGACATTGATGGCAATGCAGTTGAATATCTATGGCGCGATGACGATGGTGTCATTCCCACACCATCACCTAACCCCAATCAATTAACACGTAATGCACCTTCTGCTGATGGCTTGCACAGCACTTACTTGATGACGCGTGATGGTTATGGCGGTTATACCTATCGCCGCTTTAATCTGGAAGTGGGCAAACCCGTTGTGCAATTCGCCGGTACGGTTGTGGATGAAACCACACATGCACCCATCGCTGATGCGGTCGTCGAACTTGATGGCAAAACTGTGAGCACCAACGCGCAAGGATTCTTCAACATCACGGGCGTAACTAATTCCACTGATCGTTATGTACTTAATATTCGCCATAACAATTATGCGTTGTGGTCGCAGGTGATGGATCGCTCCTTCCGCGGTAATGTATTCGAATTGATTCGTGCACAGGTAACCAATCAATCCATTGATACAACTTTAACCGTGATCGATACGGGCAGTAGTGGTTGGTGTGGTACTGACAAAAATGGCAGGCCTCCCGTTGTAATCAGAAAGACAGTACCCAGTGAGTACATTGATCAAGAACTGCAAGGCAAAGTAAAACCATTGAGTGCCGATTATTTAAAGAAACTGACTGCACCGATTTCCTGTCAACAACAAGGTGCGCAAATAACATTACCAGCGGGTTCATTGGTTGATGCGAATGGCAATAAAGCCACGGGATTGGTACGTGTTGCAGTCGCGTCGCTGAATCCCACACGTCGCCCCTTACCGGGTGACTTGCGTGCCATTGACAGTGCCGCACAAGAATCTGAACTACTCAGTTATGGCGCAGTGTATGCAGAGTTTCGCGATAGCTTGGGTAACAAACTCAATCTTGCAACAGGCGCGACCGCCAATGTACAAATTCCTGTTCCCGCTGCGCAAGTATCGACAGCACAACCGTCGATTGATTTTTGGTCATACAACGAAACCACTGGCAAGTGGCAGTATGAAGGCAAGGCAAATTTAATTTCTACCACTGCGGGATTCGCTTATGTGGGTAAGACCACGCATTTTTCAGTATTAAATATGGATGTCGCTGGTAATGATCCGGCCGTTGCAACCTGCTTGCGTTTCACACTGGATCCGACCATTCAAGCATGGGGCAATCTGCAGATGCGTGCCACGGTTTCTTACAATGGTAATCAAGTGAAGACCAAAGAAACCGCAATGAACAATGATCAGTATCACGCGATCTATCGCATACCGTACGGCAGCGCATTTCCTCCCAACACGTTGCGATTGGAAATCTTCGGTACTTTCAATGGTCAATCGGTAGTGTTGATTGATAAGGTGATCAACACCGATGCGCGTCCGAAGATGACGGGTACCAACTTGTGGCCACCTTATCCTTACACTGAATGCGGCACCGAAGTAAACCTAGTGCCTGATTCTGGTGTGGTGCCTGCATACGCCAGCGACGACGCTACCAATCGCCCTTACTTCTTCACCGGACCCACGGGCGCTTTCTTACCTGATGATGGTGAAACCGTTGCCACTAACTACTACGCGGCATTGGGTGTCAATCCAGCCACGTACACTTTAGGTAATTGGTGGAGTGATCACGGCTTCGATGGCACCAATGGTGGACCTGGAACAGGTACTTCATATGCACGTGCTGCATACATGAATTTCAATGATCTTGGTTTGGGTCGTGACATGCATTGCACGAAGAACGGAAGTGATGCGGCATGCTATGTCACCAACTATGGTCTACCAGATCAAAGCGCATCCAACGCCGATGATGCATTGAATCAGAACCCAGCACGACGAGGTGCAACGGTCGCCATGACCTTTAATGCAGCGGGCGGTGCCGACGCTGTTCAATTCTATGTATTTGGCAATAATGGTGCTGCAGCAACCATGTTGAAGTTTGCTGATCTAGATGGCTTTGGGCCGAAGCCTGTTCCTCACCTATGCATCGTATGCCACGGTGGTTCACCTACATTGTCCGGCAACGTGGCACAGTACTCTCGCTTCCGTGAGTTTGATGCACCCTCGTTTCATTATGCAGGTGGACAAACGTGGGATTATGGACAAGCCGTACCATCCAATATGGATGCAGCATCACTAGGTTCGTTGAATAAACTCGTACACGACATCACTCCAGCCACTGCGCCGATCAATAGCTTGATCAACGCATGGTACGGTGGTGTATATACCG
>JAICKZ010000261.1 GCA_025927665.1 Steroidobacteraceae bacterium
AAAACACCGGCCATCATCGCATTGTTAATTACGACCCTCGTGTTGGCCGGAGTTGATTTTGGCAATTCAGTTGCGTCCACCAAATGGCTATTCAATATAGATCGATGGTTGGTATTTTTGGTGGTGGGCTCCGGCGCAACATTTTTGTTGGAATCGTTACGCGCTGCAAGTCATCGTGCAGCCAATCGAGAGTTGCAAGCCACCGCCATCCTCACTGCCTTTCCGGACGCGGCGCTGGTGGTCGACGATGCTTACAATATTCAATTGATCAATATGGCGGCGTGTCAGTTAAATGCGTGTAGTGCGAGTGATGCGATTGGTCAGCCATTTACTGCGCTGTTTCATATCATTAATGAAAAGCAGCAAAGCATGGACGTGCAATTGTTGGAGCATGACATTATCAATGCACCATTGGCATTGCTCGAACGCTATACCTTGATTCGAGCCGATGGCAAAAAAATTCCGGTTGAATTGCGTGCCAGTCGTCTGTATGACAATCAGACCTATGATGCAGACGAAACGTCTTCTGCAACGGTCGTCATTACTTTGCGCGACAGCACTCGCGAGCGACGCACCGAAGATATGTTGCCAGGTGCAATGCATGTGTTTCGCATTACGGCCGATGGTAATGTATCACTGCCTTATGCTTCAGCTTTGTTCAAAGATGTTACTGGCGTGGATCCATTATTGTGCATCACTAATGCAGAGCCATTCATTAGATGTATTGCACCTGACGATATACGTTGGATCACTGAAACGATTCGTTATCATGCACAGGAAAAATTACCCGTTCACATTGAGTTCCCCATTAGTAATGATGCCAAAGGCACGATATGGTTAGCATGGCATGGTGTTCCGGCGCGCGATGTTAATGGGGGCACGTTGTGGAATGGATTGATGATTGATGTTACACAGCGCAAGCTTGCAGAACAATCATTACGACAAAGTGAAGCACGCCTGCTGGGTATTGTGGATTCATCTATGGATGGCATTGTCACGGTCGAAGAGCAACAAGGCGTGCTTCTATTTAATCCTGCTGCCGAACATATGTTTCGATGTGCGGAAGGCAACATGATTGGTATGAGTTTGGAAACCTTTGTGGGAAATTTCTTGCATGCAGATTCAGTGCTATTGCTTAACATGCTTGAACGCAATGAGATCAGCAATCTGCGCTTAGGCGAGTTGAGTAATATTTATGGCCGACGCGTAGGGGGTGAAGAATTTCCACTGGAGCTGGCCGTATCACGCAGTTATCTTGATGGCAATCGCTTATTGACCATGACATTGCGTGATATCACTGAGCGTAAACGAACCGCAGAGCGTCTGCAGTTATCACAGCATCAACTGCGTTCTGCATTGGAAGCTGGTGCGATGGGTGTGATGCGTATTTACAGTCAATCGCGTCAAGTGGAATTCGATGACAAGGCTTTGGAGCTTTGCGATATCACTTTGCCTTCTGCGCAGAATTGGCATTCAATCGCTGCGTTGATGCATGTGATTCATCCTGCCGATCGGCGCCGCATATCGCGTGAATATCTCAATGCATTGGCAGGGCGCGCGGCGTTTCGAGCGGAATGTCGCATTTTGCATCGTGACAAAAGCATTCATTGGTTAGTGTTTCGTGGTCGTGTGGATCAAAATGAATCCGCGACACAGATAACTTTGACTTCCATCGTGGTGGATATCACTTATCGCAAACGGTTGGATGAACAACGTCTACAGGCACAAAAACTTGAGTCGCTAGGTGTGCTCGCAGGCGGCATTGCCCATGACTTCAATAATCTATTGTTAGCAATTGCAGGCAATGCGAAGCTGGCGTTGGCTGATGTGCCAGATCATCAACAGGCGACTGCCAGCTTGCTGGAAATTTCCAAAGCCACCGCACGTGCAACTGATTTGGTAAGACGCATACTTGCGTTCAGTCGACCTCACGATCACAAACGTGAAGCGGTGTACATTAGTACGGTGCTTGAAGAAGTATTGGGTTTGGCGCGAGCAGTTTTACCTGCTGGCATTGCCATTACATCGGAGATAAAAGATCAATCATTATTGATTCTGGCTGACGTCAGTCAAATTCATCAGGCGATAGTGAATCTGCTGACCAATGCCGCAGATGCAATGGCGACCATAGGAAATGCGGTTACGATTCAGCTCGAAGCAGTTGAACCCGATGCTGAATTGCTTGAGCAAGAACCCGAACTGCATTCAGGTCGATATGCTCGTGTCAGTATTATCGATAATGGTATAGGTATGGACGCGTCAACAATGGAACGTATTTTTGATCCCTTCTTTACTACTAAACCGGTGGGACAGGGTACCGGTTTGGGACTTGCCATTGTTCATGGCATTATGAAAGGACATGATGGTGTGGTAACAGTGCAAAGTAAAGGCCGTGGTGGCACTCGCTTTGATTTATACTTTCCACTATTGGAAAGCACTGCGACGCCGCCATCGTTGGTGACACACGCCAGCGATGCAGGCAAGTATGGCAATATTTTGTATGTTGACGACGAGGATGCTTTGGTGTTTCTGGTATCAAGAGTATTGCAGCGTGCCGGTCACAAGGTCAGTGGATTTACCGTGCCTACCGAAGCGTTTGAGGCATTTAAGCAAAATCCAGATTCGTTTGATTTGATAGTCAGTGATATGTCGATGCCAGGTATGTCGGGAATGGAGTTGGCGCGCAAGGTGCTTGCGCTGCGGCCCAATGTGCCGTTTATTATTACTACCGGCTTTGTTCGTGCCGAAGATTATCAAGTCGCAAAAGAAGTTGGAGTACGACAGTTGATTCTCAAGCCCAATACCGTAGATGAGCTTAGTGTTGCAATTCAACAGGTATTGCAAGAGCGCGTTGCTACGGCGACATAAACAATGGCGAGTCGATTTAGTTGCAACTCAACTGAGGTTAGTGAATGCGAAATTACAAGACGCTAGTACAAGAAGCCGAACTGATGGCGATGTCGCCAGAAGCAGTGATGCTATTTTTAAAAGCTCGTGCCACCTCATCCAAAGACAAACCTGTACCCGATATTGTTGATGAAGAAACGGAGCAGGCATTGCAATCCCGAAAGCATCCACTCATCGATCTGGGATTGGCGCAATATGGAAGACATGTCAGCGTCGTTGCAGCGTTGTTCTCGTCGGTACCCACCAAACATCCGATACGCTTGGCTGCGTTGTCAAATAAAAACATAGAAGGCAAAGCATCATTTCCCATTCATCTATTTGGTGATGAACAAAAACTTTGCCAATGGCTTGATGTTGCATCCGAAGAAGAATTCGAGGCTTTGTTTGAAAATCCAAATTTGAGCAATGCATTGTTGGCCGATTTGCTAACGCGCAGAGGCACATGGAGTAGTGTCAAAGACGATACCTTGCGAAAAATTGTGCAAGCATTACTCAAAAATGAGCGTATGCATGCGGGTTATCAGAAAAAGTTTTACGATCAATGGAAGTATTTTAATTACACCGCCGTCTCTGATGCGGCGTGGTTGCTAGCACAAACAGTTGAACCCACGGAACGATGGGCGTCGGTGCTGGGATGGTTATATGAAAAGTTGGAATCCGAAGCGCCTTCGATTAAAAAGCCCTTGTCGTTGGTTGCACGTTGGCGCATCGATACCAAGGACAAAAATGCACTTGGCATGGAAAAAGAATTGAATGCAGATGGCAACTTAAGTCATCGACAAAGAATGTGCAAAGGATTAGGTCGATTAGCGCTTGCACAGAATAATAAACTGTTGCCAACCTTGTTAAAAGATAAAGACATTGCCTTGCGATGTGCAGTGTATTCATCCGGACGCATGACCGCGGTGCAATTGAAAGCCGCTTTCAAACGTGATGGTGTGTTGGTATTCGATGAAGCGATTGTGAATTCACACTTGTGGCAGTCTGAGAATACACGTGCAGCGTTGTTGCAAATTGCCGAAGTGTGCGACAAGAAAGAGAAGGGTGGCTTTAGTGCGCGACGTGAGCGGTATAATAGTGTTAAGAGAGAGATGATGGAGTGAGCGCCTACAACGCATCAATCTTTGCGGCGCAGATAAAATCATTTTCCGACAAGCCATCAATCGCATGGGTGTTGTACTTGATATTGCAATTGCCGTAACCCACTTCCAGATCGGGATGATGATCTTCCTTGTTGGCTACATGAGCAACGGCATTGACAAAGCTCATAGTATGATAAAAGTTTTTGAACTTAAATATACGACGAATCGATTTATTGTCGTCGCTCAAACGCCAGTCAGTATGCAATTGCTTCATCAATTGTTGCGATTGATCACGCGTCAACGGCACAACACCGCCTTCACAAGGTACGCAATGTTTGGAAATTAACTCGCTCATGATGCTTTCCTCGCATAAGTTCGCGTCACATATTCTTCCACCAGTGCTTGGAATTCTTCAGCAATGCGATCGCC
>JAICKZ010000248.1 GCA_025927665.1 Steroidobacteraceae bacterium
AACCTACATCTGCTGCATGAGCAGAGCGAAGTGGTTTTAAGATTAGTTGCGCTAACCTGATTGTTGAACGTTCATTGTCTATACATAACGTTGCATAAATCGGGATTACGCTCGCATTATTGAATATCAAACAGAGCGTTGTGAATCAGTTCCTCTAAGTGGCATATTTTTGCCGTTACTTTGTGTTCAACCAAACGGAGGAAGATAACATGTCAGAGCACGAAGATGAGTTCACGGTAACCGGCGCGCATCGCGCATGGCGCGGCAATATGGGTGCAGCTGCGGCACGCAGTTGGTTGAATCGCACACAACCTGCGAATCCACGCCATGCCGCAATCACCAAATCATTGGCCAGCTTTCCTAATTACCGCAGTTGGGCGGATAAGGTGAAGACTGCGTGGCACAAAGAAGAAGAGTAAACATCGGTCGTAACACCACTGCTTAAACTCTTATCTGTTAGGGCGACTGATGAGTCGCCCGTTCGATGATCAAGAAGCCGATCAATTTACTTTTGCAAGAACCAATAGGGTAACTGTTCGGATCGATTCCGATCCGTGGTGTTAGTCGACAAACTGGCGTTGACGTTACCTTTAGAAGAAAGTGAATACAGTGAGTTTAACGACATATCCGGCATGGGATTGCTTGTTGTTACAAGGGGAGAAGTTGGCAATCTTGAATCTTCACTTGGCATCACCGCTGCAGATAACGATGCAGTTAATGCTTCAACCGGTGATGCGATCATTGCTGGAACAATTGCAGTCACAACGCTGTGTTCAACAATGGGAATGGCAACTTTAGAAGGCGCGTCATGGCGCGTCAGCCAGCCTATCAACGGTTGCCATTGTTCAATGTCTTCACGCACTGAATAAGGCTTCACTTCAAAAATTCCCACCCCTTGTTCGAAGCAACGTACATAGGCTTGCGAATCACGCAACGTTGCAATGACGGGAATTTGTAACGAATGCAAAAATTTCATCAGCGCGCGATACATCACGGTGTTGCGCTTGACACGATTGGCAACCACCGCTACGCGTTGCTCTTCACGTTTGATTTTTGCAATCAATAACAAGTCAGCAATGCAGCGTGTGGCTGCATGAATATCAATATCAGAAGGTAGTACCGGCACGAGAATGGTGTTGGCATCGCGAGTGACCTCGGGTAAACGTTGCGCATCAAGTGCGGCTGGTGTATCCACAATTACAACCTGGCTGTCGTTAGGAATTCGCAGTGCAAAGCTGCGTGTTACACCGGCTTTTTTTTCAAAACCCGCAATGCCATATATCGTCGCCATGCCTTGATCACGTTTGTTTACCCAACGAATACTGGAGCCTTGCGGATCAAGATCCATCACGGTTGGTTTTTGATCTTGTGCAGCAAAATAACTGGCAAGATTAGTAGTGATGGTTGATTTCCCTGAGCCTCCCTTGGGGTTCAAGATAACGATGCGATGCATTATAAAACCCATCCGGTCATAATAAATCTTAAAATTTTTTACGTTAATGTCGCAGCAGAAATTTGGTCATGGCCTCACGCGCCATCTCAATGATCACTATTGTGATGCATTCATCATCAATAATTAGCCTCACTTTACACAATCTGTCAGAAAGATAAATGTTTATGCTCTGTTGCTGTGAGTCGCCTCACAGCATTGCACTAGGTGAATTTGTACAGTGCGCTCCACCCATTAAGCGCCAACTTCTACAGTGATCGTTAGAGCAAGTTGCAAACACGGGTATGTGAAGCTGCAATTTTTATTTTGTGCATTTGAATTGATAAGCATCTAACTTAAGAGCAGAGCATGGAAATATTTTTACTCCTACTCGATGACCTCGATGATCTGCTCCATGCATTGCGCATGTCGTTGCGTAAATTAATAAGTTTTTGTATTGCCCTGAGCATCTTCGCGTCGATTGTTATCAGTGCAATGACATGGCCATGGTTGGTAGCATCATTGTCAGCGGTACTGGTATTGGGAATCGTGATACGCGATGTTATGCATGGCGCGCAATTACCACGGCTCAGGACCGATCCGTAATCAAGAAGTCATTTCAATAGGCTACGCTTTTTCAAGCTAATTATCGGCGTAAGCACTCCTTGCCTTGCTCTATCTATTCGATCTCATTGCTCCGATCGAAACGCACGAAACCGCTGCCGACCTTTCATGGTTTGATTTAGTGCAGTAATTGCAATTTACCGCTTGAAATTTTCAACAATGGCCTCATCCTTGCGAACTGCTCTGGTTCTGGCAGTTTGAGGGTTACCATGTCCGCTTCCACCATTAATTCATCTACACAAGAAACCTTGGGTTTTCAGGCTGAGGTCAAGCAGCTGCTGAAGCTGATGATTCATTCACTGTACAGCCATAAAGAAATATTTTTGCGCGAATTGATCTCCAATGCCTCGGACGCCTGCGACAAATTACGTTTCGCAGCCTTGGCCAATCCTGAATTGTTGGGGAGCGATAATGAGCTGGGGATTCGCATCGAGCTGGATGATAAAGCACATACCATCAGCATTATTGACAATGGTATGGGTATGTCGCGTCAAGAAGCCATTGAACATCTGGGTACTATTGCGCGTTCTGGCACCGCCGAATTTTTGTCACGTATGAGTGGCGATCAAAAACAGGATTCGCAATTGATCGGTCAATTTGGTGTGGGATTCTATTCATCTTTCATTGTTGCCGACCGAGTTGAAGTGTTCTCGCGCAAGGCCGGTTTGGTAGCCAATGAAGGCGTACATTGGGAATCAAAAGGTGAAGGTGATTTCAACGTCAGCAGCGTGGAGTTACCGGAACGTGGCACCCGCATCGTGTTGCACTTGAAAGAAGGTGAACATGAATTTGCGCAGGATTATCGGGTGCGTTCGCTGGTGCGACGCTACTCCGATCACATGGCGTTTGCCGTACGCATGAAAAAAACTGTGCCTGCTAAAGATGACAAAGAAGCTGACAAAGAACCGGTGAATACGCCGGTTGAATGGGAAGTGGTCAATCATGCACAGGCTTTGTGGACGCGTCCGCGTGCGGATATCAAGGATGAAGAATACAAAGAGTTTTACAAGCACATCACTCACGATTACCAAGAGCCATTGGCATGGCAACACAATAAGGTAGAAGGGGCGAAGGAATACACTAGTTTGTTGTACATTCCTGCACATGCCCCTTTTGATTTGTATCAACGTGACGCCGCACGTGGAATTAAGTTGTATGTGCGTCGCGTATTTATTATGGACGACGCGGAGCAATTCTTGCCGTTATACCTGCGCTTTATCAAGGGTGTGGTGGATTCGGCTGACCTGCCGCTTAATGTGTCGCGAGAACTGTTGCAACACAACGAGTCCATCGATGCAATGCGCAGTGCGCTATCGCGTCGTGTCTTAGACATGCTGGCGAAGATGGCGAAGGAAGAGCCAGAAAAATATGCGGGTTTCTGGAAAGAATTTGGCAGTGTGCTTAAGGAAGGTCCGGCCGAGGACTATGCCAATCGCGAACGCATTGCAAAACTATTGCGCTTCTCCAGTACTCAAACCAACGCACCAGAACAAACGGTGGCGCTTGAAGACTATGTATCACGTATGAAGCCAGGTCAGGACAAGATTTATTATGTGATTGCAGATGGTTTTGCGGCGGCGCGCTCCAGTCCACATTTGGAAGTATTAAAGCAAAAAGGTATTGAAGTACTGTTACTCAGCGAGCGTATTGATGAGTGGCTGATGGATAGTTTGCGTGAATTCGATGGCAAGTCATTGCGCAACGTGGCTCGCGGTGATCTGGATCTTTCCGCTATTGCTGGTGCTGATGACAAGCAAGCGCTTGAAGCGTTGGCAAAAGATAATGCCGCGCTGACTGAACGCATTCAAAAAGCGTTGTCAGATCATGTTGCCAAAGTAAGAGTAACGACACGGCTCAGTGACTCTCCCGCAGTTCTCGTCACTGGTGAGCATGAACTGAGTCCACAAATGCGTCGCATCATGGAAGCAGCGGGACAGAAGATGCCCGCCTCGAAGCCTACATTGGAGATCAACCCTAATCATCCATTACTCAAGCGTCTAAATGATTTGCCGGATGGTGAAGGCTTCAATGACTTTGCGATATTGTTACATGAACAAGCTGTCTTGGCTGATGGCCAACAACTTCCTGAACCCGCCGCATTTGTACAACGTTTGAACCGTTTGTTATTGGCGAAATAGTGATCGTCTTTGCTGCAGGTGGGTTGGTGGTTCTTCCATACAACTCACCATTGCACATGCTTGATGATCTGTTGATGTGATCATGATTGCATCAATAGCTTGCTTATATTATCAGTCTATTTTTTCGAGTCGTGCGGATCTAGAAGTCACGGCACGTAACCGGTATCAATCATGACTTCTCCCTTCATTCCTCCGCGCTTTCAATCATTATTCATTCCTGGACCCATGGGGAAATTGCAGGCCATCGTTGAAGAACCCGAGGGCATGGCATATCAGCACTGTGCAGTGCTTTGTCATTTGCATCCATTACATGGCGGCACGATGACCAACAAAATTATTCATATCTTGGCGCGCACGTTTAATGAATGTGGTGTGCCCACAGTGCGCTTTAACTATCGTGGCGTACGCGAGCGTGCCGGGAGCTT
>JAICKZ010000021.1 GCA_025927665.1 Steroidobacteraceae bacterium
GCAGGAACCTACGCGGGAACGCAAGTTGTTACGATTTCAGATTCTTCTCCGAGTGCAGTAATTTGCTACAACAGTACTGGCGCTCCAGCAACAAACGGACCAACCGGTTGCACAAGTGGCACACTTTATACGGGAGCTATCTCTGTGCCTTCTGGCGAAACTCTCTACGCAGTCGCTGGGGGAGCAGGCTATGGTGATAGCATAGTAGGTTCGTCAGCCTACAAAATCGGTTCGACCGCTTCGCAGCCGACGTTCCTTCCGGCATCAGGGACCTATCAAGGTAATCAAACCGTGTTTCTCACGTCTGCACAGGGATCAGTCATCTGCTACAACACGACCGGTTCCCCAGCAACAAATGGTTCTACAGGCTGCACCAAAGGTACGCTCTATACAGCTCCTATTACCGTTTCTTCAAATGAGACCATATATGCAACCTCAGGAGGGAGCGGATTCAGCGACAGTGCGGTGAGCGCAGCAGCATATGTGATAAGCCCATATGCAACAACCTATTCAGGCAAGCTATATACACCTGCGAATAGCCCTACATTTTCTCCCTTACCCGAAACTTATTCGGGTACACAAATGATCACCATTTCGACCACAACCCCAGATGCATATATCTGTTATGTTTTGTCGACAACAACACCGGCGCTTTTACCTGAGCCAGATAGTTTGGGTGGATGTTCTGTGGGTACACTTTACTCAAGCCCAATCATCGTATCATCGAACCAAACTGTTTATGCTGCGGCTGGCACCAAAGTCGGATCGTTTATTAACGGCAGCGGCCCACCAAGTTCTGTTGCCACAGGAACTTACGTAATTAACTGACCTCAGGGCTCGCTCTGATTGTCGTCTTCGGTTGTCGATGCACGCTGAGCTGCCGTTGTTATCATCGTGATGCTGAGTGCGCTCCTTGAATAGCGGCCATCGTGTTGGATTGCGCCGCTGCTCTCGGCGCCGCTTCATAAGATATGCTTATCTGACATGCTTGTTCGCCGAATGCTTTGTGCTGATGGTTATCAAAAAAATATCTTGTCGATGATTGCTCGTTAAAGCGGCGTGATAAAACATGTTGGACGTAAAGACAAGGTTGAGATCTCTCCTTGCATCTGTATATTGACTGAACGCAAATGAAATAAGGAGTGTGCTTATGCTTAGACATTGATCGACCCATAAACGCGCTCATGCACACAAACTATGATCTCTTGGCTGTCAAATACTTGGACATACCATCACCACAATGCAAACCGTGAAAGTTAACAACATCGAATTGGCGTATGACAGTTTTGGTGATGAGTCTGCTGAGGCAATTCTTTTGATCTCAGGGCTTGGAACGCAGATGATTCGTTAGACCGTCCCGTTTTGCCAGCAATTGGCAACGCAAGGCTATCGAGTGATCCGCTTCGATAACCGTGACGCCGGATGCTCAATGCATTTCAGTGAATACACAATGCCGGATTTTAGTTCACTGATAGCCACACTCATGGCCGGGCAACGCTCGGACGTGCCCTATAGTCTTTATGATATGGCCGCCGATGCCATCGGTCTGCTTGATGTTCTGTCCATTGATCGTGCACATATCGTTGGTCGATCGATGGGTGGCATGATCGCGCAGATCATGGCGAGTGAGTATCCAGCACGAGTCTTGTCGCTTACCTCGATCATGTCGAGCACCGGCAATCCAGCCCTGCCGACGGCAGCGCCCGATGTCATGGCAATGATGATGCGTCAGCCACCAGATCCTCTCTCGGATGAGGCGGGATTTTTGGAACACAATGTGAGCTTCGCGCGGCGCATCAGTGGGCCAGGCCTTCCATTTGATGAAGAGGCTCATCGTCTTCTGATTCGGGAAGAACTCCGACGTGCTCACAACTCTGGTGGCATCGTGAGACAGATTGCTGCGATAGCGGTGACCGGTGATCTACGTGCGCGACTCACAACCATCGCGGTGCCCACGCTCATCATCCATGGCGCAGATGATCCGCTCATTCTCCCTGCTTGTGGAAAAGATACTGCCGCCTCGATCCCGAATGCAGAACTCATGCTGATCGATGGCATGGGACATGATTTACCACCTGCCCGCTACGAAATGGTCGTGAAGGCGATCGATCAAATTGCACGACGCGGAAGGATCAAGGTTGAGTCGTAGTGCCTAAGACAAATCGAACCGGATGTTCTTCGTTAGTTAATTCGCATGCAATCATCAAGAGATGGAAGTATTTGCATGGCTTGTGCGCCTTCGACATTTACCTTGGGATCAAATGATTTTAAGTTTACTTACGTAGACGAACAACAGCGGGCTTGGAATTAAAAAAGACGTGCTGCGGAGGACGCCATCCATGCCAGAAATGCTGCTGGCCAAGTTTGCGCAAGCGTGTTGATCTGATGATGCGAGCATGGCCGCGACGCCAGACGGAAAACGAATAAGAGTTATGCCATCAATGAATCGGATTCGCTGCGGTCTCTCTCTTACACAGACACGCGATTCACGCTTCGCTTGCGAATCTATCCACTGATTGAAAATCGATTAGAAGGCTTGGAGCAGAATAGAGATATTCTAATGATTAAGAGTATCAATTGATGGCGATGGGTACGTTGGTCACACTACCGTTACGCACATCAATTGCCGCTGGAAATGTTTGACGTTGCAAGGTACCGGCAGGATCTTGTGAATTCCATACACGCACTGAAACATCATAAATACCTGTTGCAAACGATGCAGTGGAATGGCCACCTGGTAATCCATTGACGATGACATTGCCCCCAGTTGCGTTTGTAAGTGCAATATCCAATGATGAAGTTGCAACGATACTGCCATCGCGGCTAACGATTAGCTGCCCTCGATTATACGAACCGACACTGCTATGAGTGATGATCAACGATGCAGAGTCGTTACTGGCATTGGTCACCATCACAAGTGGCGCTGGTTTAACCAACGTCGTATTGCCGGAAGCTGGGGCGACTGCCGTAAATGTTCCGTCGTTGAAAAAGCTTGCGGAAGCCGCGACCGAGTAAGACCCGGTGCCTTCGACCGGCGTAACATTGGTGAGAGTAATCGCTGTGCCATCGACAACGTACGAACCCGTTTGAACAACACCGGACGAGGCCATTAGGTTTGTTTGCATTACTATATTGAATGGATCAATCACACTTTGCTCGATAACGTATGGAATCTCTCCAGTGCCGGGAAGAGTTTGATACAGCGATACAATCGATCCAGCAGGCAGCGTCGTAGTTGGGTCAAGATTGATGGCATATGGAGTGGCGGGCAGAGGAATCAAAGTGCCTACGGAAGTGGCGGCTGTACCCGTGGTTAGTACTGTAGTAGTGGAGGCAGTAGTGGTGGAGGAAGTGGAGGACGATGTGCTTGCACTAGCACTTGTGCCGTCGCGCTTAACTTGTACGCCTTTAATAATCATGGTTTCAATACCAGCGCCATGTATTACGACATCATAAGTGGTCGGGTTATTTGTGGAATCATTTGCTGGCAATGGATATAGCAGGAACGTACCATCCGCACGCACTGGCGCATTAATCACCACGACATGCCGACTGCTGTCCGGACTTATTGTTTCTGCAGTTGCGACAATATTGAGTCGAGCGGATGCGTTGGTGATGTTCACTAAGTTGGTAAGTGTCAATGTACCTGAAATACCGCCTGATCTTGCAAGATCGAACGCTTGTGCATGTGAATTCAATACTGCACCGAGCTGTGAATCGTAAGTGAACAATGCAATATCGGTAGCAGCATTAAAATTAACAGCGAAATTGACAACGGTTGGCGCGGAGTTGGTGCCCAACCCAAGCCCCGTTGATCCACTATTTATGCCCGTTGAGTTGCCGGTACCATCTGTCGAATTGGTAGATGTTGACGCAACTGGCGCCGCTGCGCCGCCAAAAGGAACCTGCAAATCACCTTGTGCACCAATACCGTTTTCAGGATTGAGTATTTCCAGTGGCAACTGATGGGACACACTGGCCGTATCTACCACATCTACATAGTCAACTTCATTGTTGAATGAAGCTCCCGCCAATTTTGCGGAGTCCGTTAGCGTCGAAGTGGTATCAACGGGAATCAAACGTATTTGCGCATAGTTTCCTGAGGTTAATCTCAGGCTACCTATTAATCTTGTAAGTGCACCGTTAGAGCTATTAACCAGATCTATTGTAACTGGTTGGCTTAATGTGAACTTCGACCAGCTTGCATCACCTGGCTGTGCGGTTGCGCTCGCGTTTAACCAAACCTGATTAATGGTTAAGTACACATGGGTGTATTGGGGCGGCGTACTTCCCGTCGCGCTTACATAAGTACGTGTCGAGCAGCCGCAAACCATTGCAATCAACAACAAAATGCCCGCTTTCTTTAATACGCTCATGCAAGTCATACAATGCCTCACCTAAAGCTTGCCAGTTGTGACCTAACTTAGAGCCACCGGTTCCAGCTTGTGTGTGCTTTGTCCAAACTCTTTCCACAAGTCGCCCATGGTTTGTTTCAACGTTGGGTGAAGCCGATTGGGTGCAATTTCTGCCAGAGGTCCTAACATGTAGGTACGCTTGACCAGATCAGGTCGAGGTAACGTGACAGCAGGTGTGGAACACACCATGTCACCAAACATCAGCAGATCCAGATCCAGCGTGCGTGGTGCTAATTTCGGCGCCTTGCGTGGACGACCACATAGTCCTTCCACTGCTTGCAGAATTGACAGCACTTCAGTCAACGTGAGTTCGGTTTCAAAGCCGATAACCATGTTGATAAATTCGGCACCTTCAAATCCTTGTGATTCATTACGGTACGCGCGCGAAGCGGTGAACGATCCAATACGTCGCTTTAATGCGGACAGCGCAGTGGTAATGTTCTGTTGCGGATCAATGTTACTACCCACGGATACAAATACGTCTGGCATTGCAATTCTCTAGTGTTAGTAAATTCTGGTTAACCGTAGTTAACGAAAAAGATTTAAATCAGGCAGCATAGTCTGCACTAGTCCGTTCAATGATGATACCCACATCTTGCGAATTACGAATGGCACCTTTCTTGTTCAAACGTACACGTACCCATGAAACCGCAAACTCAGTGACAATAATACGTGCAATATTTTCAGTCAGGGTCTCTATCAACTGGAAGTGTGATTCTTCTACAAAACTTAGTAATCGTTTGCTTACTTTTTTGTAATCAACAGTATCGTCAATGTGATCCGTACGCGCGGCCTTGCGGATATCGCATGCCATTTCCAGATCAATGATCACCGGCTGTTTTACCTGGCGTTCCCAGTCCCAAATACCAACAATGCACTCGGTGCGCAGTGCGGTAAGAAAAATTTTGTCTGTCATGATCATTGTTTACGTAGGCTTACTCAAATTTATCGGAGGAAGGCGGTTGCAAATTACTGATCGGCCAACGGGCCGTGGCGCGAATGGCAAGGTCATCTTTCTCACCTAGCAATAGTCTTTGGCATCCCGCATAGGCAATCATTGCTGCGTTGTCAGTGCAAAATTCGGGACGCGGATAACAAACCTGAACACCGCGTTGTTTGCCCAGCTCAAGCAGGCGCGTCCGCAAACGCCGATTGGCACCTACGCCTCCGGCAACCACTAACGTGGTGGCCGCGCATGAATTGAGTGCGCGCGCGCATTTGGTGGCTAATGTTTCAACGACTGCATCTTGAAAGCAACAGGCAATGTCTGCTTTGGTTGCATCGTTCAGTTCGGCGTTTCGTGCAGCCAATACGACCGCGGTCTTAAGGCCACTAAAACTAAAATCTAATCCAGGTCTATCCAGCATAGGTTTGGGAAATTTGTAGCGATCGGAATGCCCAACTTCGGCAAGCTTTGCCAGTGCCGGACCACCGGGATAACCCAATCCCAGTACTTTGGCAGTTTTGTCAAAGGCTTCGCCAGCGGCGTCATCCAAGGTACTGCCCAAGATTTCGTAATGACCCAACGATCGAACTGATGCTAATAAGGTATGCCCACCTGATACCAGCAACGCAATGAATGGATACTTAGGTGGCTCGGGTTCTAACATTGGCGCCAATAAATGACCTTCCAGATGATGTATGCCAAGTGCCGGGATGCCTCGCGCAAATGCAAAGCTGCGTGCGACCGCCGCGCCTACCAGTAAAGCGCCGATTAATCCGGGACCTGCGGTATAAGTTACGGCGTCCAATTGATCTTTTTCCATCTGACTTTCTTGCAACGCTGCGGTAATGAGTGGCAATAATTTGCGAACATGATCGCGAGCAGCAAGCTCTGGCACCACTCCGCCATAGGCGGCGTGTAACATGATTTGTGAATAAAGCTGGTGCGCAAGCAGTCCGCGGTCGCTGTCGTAAACAGCTACCGCACATTCATCGCAGGAGGTTTCAATGCCAAGTACACGCATGCAGCGGAGTACTTTACCCCAGATTTATGCATTTCCTTTGCTTTTCCATGTCGTCGTCATTAAACTCCCGCGCTCTTTTTCCTTGGCGGAGTGAAGATTTTCGCTCGCCGATGAAATAAAAACCAGTTTTGATCCTGTTGGCTTCTATTAATTTCTAGAGTTCGAGGTTGCGATGCCTAGCGTTCGCGTGCGAGAAAATGAGTATTTTGATGCAGCTCTGCGGCGTTTTAAACGCGCCTGTGAGAAAGCTGGCGTATTGACCGAACTGCGTCGCCGTGAGTTTTATGAAAAACCCACTCAGGAGCGCAAGCGCAAAAAAGCAGCTGCCGTGAAGCGTCATATGAAGCGCAGCAATCGCCCAACCGGGCGCCCTGGCAGTGCTGCACCGCGTCCGGCTGCACGTTCTGCCAATTAACCGATATTGTTTGCGCACATGTCATTAAAAGAACGCATTACTGAAGACATGAAAGCCGCAATGCGTGCTAAGGAGTCTGAGCGGCTGGGCAATATTCGCATGTTAC
This sequence comes from Steroidobacteraceae bacterium, assembly GCA_025927665.1. GTDB lineage: Bacteria > Pseudomonadota > Gammaproteobacteria > Steroidobacterales > Steroidobacteraceae > CAILZL01. Next base: position 6,904 of record JAICKZ010000021.1, read on the forward strand.
AAGCTGCGATTAAGCAACGCGAAGTTGATGAACGAATCACACTGGATGATGCTCAGATATTGAGTGTGATTGAAAAAATGATAAAGACCCGCAAGGAAGCTGCAGAGCAATTCCGGAATGCGGGTCGTGACGATTTAGTCGCAAAGGAAAGCAGCGAAATCACTCAACTTCAGGCTTATCTACCGGCACAGCTGGCGGCAAGTGAACTCGAAGCCTTGATTGCTGCAGCAATTACTTCTACCGGTGCAACTTCCATCAAAGACATGGGCAAAGTAATGGCCATCGTGAAGCTTCAGGCCGCTGGTCGCGCCGATATGGGCGCCGTCGGCGCAATCATCAAAGCCAGGCTCGGCGGATAATTTCTGACCATAAGATATAAGCATGAGCGTTGCTATGCTCCTGCTTCCACCGCGTGCTGCGTGGCATCCTTAGTCAAAACATCGCTCGATCTTTTGAGATAAAAAATTCAGACTTGTTATCGCCGTTGCTTTTCGCAATTTTCATCATTCCCGCACATTCACCTTATCAGCTCTGCATTGATGCTGTTGCAATAATTTGCAAGTTAATGACACATACATGCCATAAAATTGAATTGTTGCTTGAAACAATCGGCGTTGAATATCGAATGATGCGAGGATCATAAACTCAACTTATACTTACAACAATTTATTAGGACAGTTGTAGCAACAATGAAAATTTTATTTATTGGTGGTACTGGCAATATCAGCAGTAGCGTCAGTCGGTTGTGCATTGCCAAGGGAATGGAACTTTGGTTATTAAACCGTAGTGGCACGCGAGACATTGCTCACGCTAACAACTTGCAGCTAGACATTAAAAGCCCTGATACAAAAAAACAGCTCGCGTCGCATCAGTGGGATGTGGTGGTGAACTGGATTGCTTTCACACCTGCCGATATAGAGCGCGATATCGCTTTATTCAGCGGCAAGACTGCGCAATATGTTTTCATCAGTTCGGCATCCTGTTATCAAAAGCATAATCCCAATGATTTCATTACCGAAAGAACACCATTGGCCAATCCGTTTTGGGAGTATTCGCGCAACAAGATTGCGGCAGAGCAACGATTGCACCGTGCTTATTTGGAACAACAATTTCCGTACACTATTGTACGCCCCAGCCATACTTACAGTAATGTCATTCCAATCACTATCGGCGGCTGGCATGAATACACTACGGTGGATCGAATGAAAAAAGGATTACCGATCGTTGTGCAAGATGATGGCACGTCATTATGGACTGTTACACATGCAGATGATTTCGCCAAAGGTTTTGTGGGATTGCTTGGAAATCCCCAAGCCTTGCATGAAGATTTTCACATCACCTCAGATGAAGCTTTAAGTTGGAATGAGATATATAAGCTGACCGCAAAGGCGGTGAACTGTGAAGCGCAGATTGTGCATGTCAGTTCGAAACATATCTGTGAGAAAGATCCTGACTATATAGGCTCACTATTAGGCGATAAAGCACACAGCACTCGCTTTGATAACAGCAAGATCAAGCAGTTGGTTCCGGAGTTCGTCTGCAACATTCCATTCGCTGCAGGCATCAAGCGTACCTTGCAATGGTTTGAAGCAGATTCATCATGCCAACATATCAATCCTCAAACCAACACGTTTATCGAAGAGCTGATTGCCACGTCACAATAACTTCGTGTCGCAGCTGGAGAAGGTGAACTCGAATTTTGTACAATTGTTATCGCTGCTGTTACTGTGCGGTTCTTCATCTCTGACTTAGACCTTGCTCGTGTCCGGACGTATTCCGCAATATTTTATTGATCAATTGATCACTCGTACTGACATTGTCGATGTCATTGGTACACGCATACCCTTGCGCAAGGCCGGTAAGGAGTACAAGGCTTGTTGTCCATTTCACGATGAAAAAACGCCATCGTTTAATGTTGTTCCAGATAAGCAGTTTTATCACTGCTTTGGATGTGGCGCGCACGGAACAGCGCTGGGGTTCTTGATGGAGTACGACCACTTGGGTTTTGTGGAGGCAGTGGAGGAACTCGCCACTCGCGCAGGACTTGATGTGCCATATGAAATCTCTTCAACACCTGCCGCGCCAAAACCTTCGCAGGACCAGTATCAGTTGATGGAAAGTGCAGCGGAGTTTTTTCGCAAACGCTTGCGCGCAGCGCCTATTGCAATCGAGTATTTAAAAAAACGTGGATTAACGGGCGAAACCGCTGCGCGTTTTGGAATTGGTTACGCGCCGGATGCTTGGGATGAATTGCTCACACAACTTAGTCATGATGACGCTTCGCGACAGACATTGTTGCGCACCGGCTTGATTATCGAGCGTGATAACAAAAGTGGTTTCTATGATCGTTTTCGTCAACGCGTGATGTTTCCAATTCGTGACTCACGCGGACGCACTATCGGATTCGGTGGACGTATTACCGAGCAAGGAGAGCCCAAGTATCTCAACTCACCCGAAACTGAATTGTTCCACAAAGGCAGAGAGCTTTATGGGTTGTACGAAGCTCGACAAAGTACAAGACAACTCACGCGTTTACTGGTTGTGGAAGGCTATATGGATGTGGTCAGCCTACATCAGGCGGGCATCACCTTTGCAGTGGCGACGTTGGGAACCGCAACCACGCCCGAACACTTGAATCGCATTTTTCGCGTGTGTAACGAAGTGGTGTTTTGTTTTGATGGCGATCGTGCTGGCCGCGCTGCCGCATGGCGCGCATTGGAAACTTCACTGCCACAGGCGCGTGAAGGCCGAAACTTACGCTTTATGTTTTTGCCTGATGGACACGATCCAGATACCTTGGTGCAAGAAGAAGGCCGCGCTGCCTTTGAGACTCGTGTTGTAAAAGCATTACCGCTTTCAGAATATTTAGCTCAAGAGTTAAGCGCGCGCCACGATCTCACGCAGGTGGAAGGCCGCGATCAGTTCATCAAACAAGCCCAGGAATTGTTAGAGAAACTTGTCGATGCAAGTTATCGCGAGTTGTTGTTTGCGCGACTTGCGGTGGCGCTCAATCTTTCGGTCGATCGACTGCGACGTGTCATGCCGTTGTCGGAACTAGATGTTAAGCATTCATCGACTTCCACAGTGACGTTGGCCAGTGCGGGGCGTGGTTCGGTTGTGCGCCAAGCCATTCAAAATCTTTTGCATTTTCCACAAGCGGCGGCCAGCTTAAGTGCAAGTACACTGGATGAGCTTGCCAATGTGGACAAACCCGGAGTGTTGTTATTGGTGCAGTTGGCCAGCGAACTCAAGGAGCATCCCGAACTGACCTCTGCAGCCTTGCTGGAACGTTGGCGCCAGCGACCAGATTACCATTACATAGATAAATTGTTTTTGCGGGGACCTTTGGCTAGCACGGGCGAGGCGGCTGCAAAAGAGGTTGGCGACGCAGTACAACGTATAATTGCCGAGCAATTCCCCCAGCAACGTTTCGACGATTTAATGCGGCGATTTAACTTAGGCGCGTTAACGCCGGCGGAAAAGCAGGAATTGCGTGAATTGACGCAGAAAAGTAGGTCAGTAAGACCCTGAATTATCGGACTTATCTGGTTCAGAACTTTACTCGCGGCGGCGGCGGCCGATTTAAGACATAACTTGCCGCTTTTAAACGCTCAGAATCGCGTTTAAATCTGGCATAAACACAGCAGTCTAAGTAGAATACGCGGTCTTTTTACCACTGCGTAAATACGCGTTTATTGAGGGCGTAGGCTTTGAGCAAGACCCCATCCAAGAAAGAGACTATTCCTGCAGTACCTACAATTGTTGATGAACGCCAATCACAATTGAAGCTTCTGATTGCCCGCGGCAAGGAACAAGGCTATTTGACCTATGCGGAAGTCAACGATCACTTACCCAGTGAGATCGTAGATCCGGAGCAGATTGAAGACATCGTAAACATGATCAATGACATGGGCATTACGGTGTATGAAAAAGCGCCTGATGCTGAAGCGCTGCTGCTCACGGAACCTGTGGTTGCCGATGAAGAAGCAGCCGAAGAAGCGGCGGCTGCCTTAGCTACTGTTGATGCTGAGTTTGGTCGTACCACTGATCCTGTACGCATGTACATGCGCGAAATGGGTACCGTCGAGTTGCTAACTCGTGAAGGCGAAATTCGTATTGCCAAACGCATTGAAGAAGGCTTGGATGCAGTGCGCACCGCGTTGTCTATGTATCCGCCAACTTTCTCCTTGATGCTGTCACAGTATGATGGTGTGGCCACTCAAACTGTGCGTCTGGCTGACATCATTGTTGGTTTTATTGATCCCAATGCACCGGATGAAATTGCCGCGCCGATCAATCCCAAGTTGGCTGAAGCAGCGGCTGCGCTTGAAGCTGATACTGAAGATGAGGCCGAAGTCGAAAGTGAAGGCGGCGATGAGGAAGAAGAAGCGCTAGAGACAGGTCCCGATCCTGAAGAGGCGGCGCGTCGTTTTGATTCCTTGCGTAAAGCATTTGTGCTAGTACAAAAATCCATGGTGGAAAAAGGCGCCGATGACGCCAAGGTACTTAAGCTGCGCAAGAGTTTAGCTGCCGAATTCATGGAATTGAAATTATCGCCCAAAATGTTCGACATGTTGATCGCACAAATTCGTCAATCACTCACTGAAATTCGCAACATCGAAAAACAAGTGATGTTGTTGTGCGTGCGTGATGCCGGTATGCCACGCAAGGATTTCATTTCTACTTTCCCCACCAACGAAACTAATTTGTCATGGCTCGATAAGCATATTCGTGCCAAGCGCAAACACTCCGCACATCTTTCCAAGTTGCGTGAAGAAATTGAGTCGCAACAAAAGAAGTTGATGACCACGGAATTGGCCACGCATTTGAGCATTGCAGCGGTAAAGGAAATCAATCGTGAGATCGCAGTGGGTGAAGCGAAGGCTCGACGTGCGAAGAAAGAAATGGTGGAAGCCAATCTGCGTTTGGTAATTTCAATTGCGAAAAAGTATACAAACCGCGGGTTGCAGTTTTTGGATTTGATTCAAGAAGGCAACATTGGTTTGATGAAGGCCGTGGACAAGTTTGAATATCGACGTGGTTATAAGTTTTCCACCTATGCAACCTGGTGGATTCGTCAAGCCATTACACGTTCAATTGCCGATCAGGCACGTACCATTCGTATTCCGGTGCACATGATTGAGACCATCAACAAACTCAACCGCATTTCTCGACAAATGTTGCAGGAAATGGGTCGCGAGCCAACGCCAGAGGAATTGGCAGTGCGCATGGAAATGCCGGAAGACAAAGTGCGCAAGGTGTTGAAGATTGCCAAAGAACCTATCTCCATGGAAACGCCCATTGGTGATGACGAAGATTCACACTTGGGTGACTTTATCGAAGATACGTCCGTGGATTCACCGATTGATTCCGCCACCATGGAATCATTGCGTGAGACGACCCATTCAGTACTTGCGGGTTTAACGCCGCGTGAAGCAAAAGTATTGCGGATGCGATTTGGTATCGACATGAATACCGATCATACTTTGGAAGAAGTAGGTAAGCAGTTCGATGTGACGCGTGAGCGTATTCGTCAGATTGAAGCCAAAGCATTGCGTAAGTTACGTCATCCTTCGCGCAGTGAACAGTTGCGAAGTTTCTTAATCGAAGATTGAGATTGTATACACTGCAAACGATCACAAAGCCGACGTTATTGTCGGCTTTGTTGTTTATAGAATTTGTAAATGATGAATCGAAAATCGCCTGGCAAACTGCCGCGTCAATTTTATGAGCAGCCGACACTTAAAGTGGCTCAAGCATTGCTGGGAAAGTATTTGGTGCTTGATGATGGCCTGCGACACGTCGGACGAATCGTTGAAACCGAGGCTTATCAAGGTCCACAAGATCAGGCTGCACACTCGGCGCGCGGTGCAACTGAACGTAACAAAGTGATGTTTGGTGCGGCAGGCCATGCTTACGTTTATTTGATATACGGTATATGGAATTGCGTGAATGTTGTTACACGAATCGAAGGTATCCCCCATGCTGTATTAATTCGTGCCGTCGAGCCCGTGGAAAATCTTGATAACAAATGTCACGGCCCTGGGTTACTGTGTAAAGCGTATGGTATTGATCGTCAATTGAATGGGACTGATCTGTGTGGTGATCGTTTATGGATCGAAGAGCGAACCAACACTCGGCGCGTCAAAATTAAACGTGCGACCCGCATTGGTATCGACTATGCAGGCGATTGGAAGCACAAATTGTGGCGTTTTTACGATATTAACTCTGGTTATGTTTCAACTTTGACTGCTTCACAACGTAAACGTTTGCAAAGTATGCGCGACGTCTTACGGCTATAATTTTTTCCATCGCACAACATACATGTAAGCCGTGTAATAATAATCTGACATTGTTCTTGTTGTGACTACTATGAGAATTGCCAAGCCGCTATTGCTAGTCAGTACTCCTGTCGGTGTTATCTGGGGAGTGGTAGTAGCCTATTGCATGCATCCATGGTTGGCATGGTTGATGATGGCGCTGCTCAGTGTGATCAGCTTGTTTGTTGGTTACACTGTATATGTCATTCGTCGTGAGCAACGTTCAAATAATATTGATTCAATGAGTAAAAAGACCACATGAATTCTGTACACAAATTTGACATTGTGGTCATCGGCAGTGGTCCGGCTGGCGAGGGCGCGGCAATGAATGCCGCCAAGCACTCCAAAAAAGTTGCGCTAGTTGAGCGTTATATGGAAGTCGGTGGTGGCTGTACGCATTGGGGAACCATTCCCAGCAAAGCATTACGACATGCGGTCAAGACATTACATGATGTGCGTAATAATCCTTTATTGCGTGATGCACGCAGCGCATTGCAATTAAGCTATCCACAATTACTTGCCAATGCCAATGAAGTCATTGATACACAAGTTGCTGCGCGACGACGCTTCTATGAGCGCAACCGTATTCCAATATTTGCAGGACAAGGAAAATTCAAAGATGCCCATACGTTGATGGTATTTGCAGAGAATGGAAGGCACACCGATCTCGCCGCTGACTATTTTGTCATTGCAACAGGTTCACGGCCCTATCATCCGCCGGAGCTTGATTTTACACATCCACGTATTGTTGATAGTGATAGTGTGCTGCGTTACACAGGGCAACCTTTCTCGGTCACTATTTATGGCGCCGGTGTTATTGGTTGTGAGTATGCAAGTATATTTATTAATCTCGGTGCCAAAGTAACTTTGGTCAACACACAAAATCGTTTGCTGTCATTTCTTGATGAAGAAATTGCCGAGGCACTGTCGTATCACTTGCGTGAACAAGGGTGTGTGATTCGTCACGATGAACAATTTGCAGGTGTGACGGCGCGAACAAACGATGTGGTTCTTGAATTGCAATCAGGTCGTCGTATTAAATCGGACATTCTGTTATGGTCAAATGGACGCACTGGCAATTCGAATGATATGGGATTGGATATGCTTGGCATTGCGCCCAATTCACGTGGACAATTAACAGTTAATGGCCACTATCAAACCAATTTAGCGAACATTTATGCAGTTGGCGATATTACTGGGCCACCGGCTTTGGCTAGCGCTGCTTACGTGCAAGGTGCATATGCAGTACAACATATACTTGATCCGACTATTCCATCGCATTCGCATGCGTTAATTCCTAGCGGCATTTACACCATTCCGGAAATTTCATCTATCGGTAAAAGTGAACAGGAGTTGCAAGCTGCAAAAGTTTCCTACGAAGTCGGACAGTGTGCGTTCAAGAATCTTGCTCGCGCGCAAATGACGGGGGAAAACGTTGGCATGTTAAAAATAATTTTTGATACTAAAACATTAAAAGTGTTGGGCGTACATTGTTTTGGGGACGGCGCGTCAGAGATTGTGCATATTGGACAGACGTTGATGGCTAATGACGCCATCAACGACATTCGTTATTTCACCCGTGCGACCTTTAACTATCCCACTATGGCAGAAGCGTATCGGCGAGCAGCATTCAATGGCTTGAACAGGATGAGTTGAGCAAGCAACTCACCATATTGACACCCGTTTTTCGGGCGGCAAATACATCTTATCGCCGGGCTTTAAATTAAACGCATCATAGAAAGCGTTAATATTGCTCAGCGAACCCAATACACGAAATCGCGGTGGTGAATGGGGATCGATAGCTACCAAACGAATAGCTTCCTTTTCTCGGGATTTTTCTTGCCACACACTGGCCATGCCAATAAAAAATCGCTGCTCCCCGCTGTAGCCATCGATTATGGGTGCTGGGTGATTATTCAGTGAGTGCAGATAAGCTTTGAACGCAATCGCTACACCGGAAAGATCGGCGATGTTTTCACCCAATGTGAGTTTGCCATTCAAATGATATCCCGGAAGGGATTCGTATGAGTTGTATTGATCAACCAAAGCTTGAGTTTTGGCAGCGAACTTCTCATGATCCTTCGGCGTCCACCAATCACGCAAGTTGCCATTCTCGTCAAATTGGCTGCCTTGATCATCGAAGGCATGGCTTATTTCATGACCGATAACAGAGCCGATAGCTCCATAGTTCATGGCATCATCTGCATTCATATCAAAGAACGGTGGCTGAAGTATTGCAGCGGGAAACACAATCTCATTTAGTTCTGGATTGTAGTAAGCATTGACAGTTTGCGGTGTCATCCCCCACAACGTACGATCGACAGGCTTATCGAGTTTGTCGATGTTGTATTGATAATCAAACTCATTGATACGAACTACATTTCCCCACAAGTCATCGGGCGCTATTTGCAGTTGTGAATAATCTCGCCAATGCTCTGGATAGCCAATTTTTACCATGAGCTTGGAGAGTTTGATTTGCGCCTGTTGCTTGGTTTCAGGGCTCATCCAATCAAGTGAATTAATTGATTCGCGATATGAGGCCAAAAGATTATTGACCAATGCCAACATACGCTGCTTGTGCTTTTCGGAAAAATATTTAGACACATATAACTTGCCAAGACCTTCGCCTTCGGCTTGCTCAATCATGTCTAATCCGCGTTTGTTGCGTGCACGAAGTTGTGGTGTTCCACGAACTATCTTTCCATAGAAGGCAAAATCCTCATCCACAAAGGCTTTGGAAAGAGATGAGGCTGCGTTATTAAGGACCTTCCACTTCAAATAAGACTTCCATATATCCAAAGGTGTATCAGTTATTAATTGCGACAGTTTTGCAACATAGGTGGGTTGTTCAATCAACAGAAAATTTGTTTTGCCGTTTATACCCATGGTCCGGAGATAGTCGCTCCAGTCAAATTTTGTCGTGACTTTCGCAAGGTCTGCAATCGCAAACTTATTGTAAGTTTTGATAGGGTCGCGATTCGTTACCTTATCCCAATGTGCTTGGGCAAGTTCTGTTTCTAGTTGCAAAATTTGCTTAGCATTTTTCTCGCCGTCGGATAATCCTGCTAAACCAAACATGACAGCAATATGCTTCTCATAAGCTTGACGAATTGACTTGTACGCGCCGTCCTCGCCATCCTTCAAATAATAATCTCGATCAGGCAGATCAAGGCCGGCTTGATAAATGTCAGGCGCATAATGAGTTGAGTCACGATTATCTGGATGAACATATAAACCCATTGGCATGTTGTTGCCACGACGCGAAAGTTTGGCCATGACTGCAGGCAGCTCTGAGATATCACGAATGGCATCAATCTCAGCAAATGTCGACTGCAATGGCATGGCGCCAAGTTCTTCCAGTCTTGATTCGTTCATGAAGCTGGCGTAGACATCGCGAATCCTTTGTTCATCGGTTCCTGGTTTTATCGACGAATCGTTTTGTAAATCGCTGATGATTTTTAGCAAACGCGCTTCAGTGTTATCAATAATTTGAAAGAACACGCCGTAGCGTGATTTGTCAGGGGGAATAGCAACTTTGTTCAACCACTTGCCATTAACGAATTGGTAGAAGTCGTCTTGGGGACGCACTGAGGTGTCGAAATACTGAGTATCGAGTTTCGCCGTCGCGGCAGTCGGAAAAATCCGATGCTTTGCGACCCAGTACACTCCAAGTAACACTGCAGCTGCGAGAGCTAACCACAGCCACGAACGATTTGGAAAGGTAAGTGAGCTCATATTTATCCTGCTAAATCAATTTATTAGACAAAGACGATTCAAAAAATGTTGCAACGCAAAATAACATGCTTTATGATCTCTTCCACGATATTGCAATGCAGCAATATCGTTATTTTAGAGAGGTAAATATATGTTGGTCATTGCGATTGTTTTCCTGGTTGCTGTTGCGTTGTTCATGTCATTATTGGCCGGTTCGCGTAATTAATCGACCCATTATTAATCCCCCAAGGCGGTAACGGAGGTTTAACTTTTCTTAACTTTAAGACACGGCCTGCGATTTTTCACGGCCTGCCTTTAGCAGCACCCATGTAAGTAGTGCGAACGGGATCAGCGCCAAGATGTCAGCCCATGCACCTGCGAAGAATGGATTATTCTCCTGAGCCCAAGTGGTTAATCTGGCATCGGCTGACTCAAAAACGCCTGCCATCAGTGCGATGCCAATACCTGCAATGGCGCCGCCGGCAATATAGCCTGAGGCCATTAGCACGCCATTGCTGCGATCGGCATTCGCCGCGATAGTGATTTCGTCTTCGCCACGCTTTAACGCCATATTTCGTCGCGTACGATCTGTGATCCAACGGATGGTACCGCCGACCATCATGGGTACCGTAGTCGCGAGTGGCAGATACACACCGACGGCAAAATTAAGCGAATTGATTCCACATAGTTCAACAGTGATGGCGATCATGATTCCCAGAATCATCCAACCCCAAGGCAATTGGCGATCCAATACTCCACGGATGATGTATGACATCAAAGTTGCTTTAGGTGCGTCGTACTTGCGAACAGTGCTGCCATCGGGGCGAGCCATGAAACGGCCATTGATTCCTGGATCAACATACCAAACTGCGTCGCCCTGATCGTTCACTAAATATTTACCCGCTGGAGCAGCTTGATCATCACGCTTGTGCCAAACGTGGTAATGCTGAGTGTCGTTGCGCGATTGCGGGCCTTGCAACGCTTCCAACTGCGGATCAAGCTGATTGGCTTGTACATGCAATTGCTGCGAACTGACTTGTTGTATGGGGATATAAACCGTCGCAATGTCATTGAGCTTGAGCAGTATTGGGCCCAGAACTAGTACCGATAACATACTGCCAATCATAATGGCCCATTGCTGTGAACGCGGC
>JAICKZ010000300.1 GCA_025927665.1 Steroidobacteraceae bacterium
CCTTGTGCGCCCACTCCTAATGCATTAACGCGATCCAAAATTTCCAAACGCAATTTTTCTAAGTTGTTTTGCGCGCCGCGTGCGCGTATTTCCGCAATGTCTATATGTTCAAGCAAGGCTTTCTTTGCGAGTAACGTTGCTTTTTCAGCCGTGCCACCAATACCGATACCAAGCACACCTGGCGGACACCAACCCGCACCCATTTCCGGAATCATCTCGCAGATGAAATCGACAATTGAATCGGAGGGATTCAACATCCCGAGCTTGGATTTATTTTCTGAACCACCGCCTTTTGCGGCAACGGCAATTTCTAATTTATCACCTTGTACCAGTTCAATATGAATCACTGCAGGTGTGTTATCACGTGTGTTCTTGCGTGAGAATGCCGGATCATTGACGATTGACGCACGCAGTTTGTTATCAGGATTGTTATAAGCGCGGCGCACACCTTCGTTAATCATTTCATCCAGCGTCATGGTAGCGTTCCATTTTATATTCATACCCACTTTGCAAAACACGGTAACGATGCCGGTGTCCTGACAGATTGGACGATGACCTTCGGCGCACATGCGTGAATTAACCAGAATTTGTTTAATGGCGTCCTTGGCGGCGGGATTTTGTTCTTTTTCGTAGGCAACGCTCATGGCCTGAATAAAATCCGGCGAATGATAATAGGATATGTATTGCAGCGCATCGGCTACACTCTGAATAACGTCTGCTTGATTGATGGTGGTCATGCTATTAACGATTGGGAAAGAAGCCAGTAATTTATCATTCATGCGAGTTTGATACCATCGCAATTGCAACCAAGTTGCTGATCATTCGTATTGTGAAGTAGTTAAGTGGAGTGCACATGTTTTTGACAGTTCGTTTTCAAGGCCGGCATTTTGTGTGGTTGTCATTGACTCTATTGTTGTTGGTAGGTTTGTCTGATTTTGCCGTTGCTGATTCACAAGATTTCGGTAATCCAGTAATACAGCCGCATCATATGATCGTCTTTGTATGGGATGGGTTGCGCCCCGATGCGATTAATAGCACAGACACACCCAATCTTGCACATCTGCGTGATACAGGCGTGAATTTCGTTGATCATCATTCAACTTATCCAACAGTGACAATGATCAATGCGGCAAGTCTAGCGACAGGCGCGTATCCAGCGACACATGGTTTCTATGGCAATAGTTTTTGGGTGCCGAATGTGCATGGTCGTGACTCAGCCAATGACGAAGTGAATTTTTCAGCCCCGGTATTTACTGAAGATTACGCAATTTTGCGTGCGCTCGATCGAGCCGAAGACGGCAAATTATTATCGATCCCCACTTTGTTTGAAGTTGCACGCCATGCTGGCGTGAGCACCGCTATTGTCGGTAAAGGTGGGCCTGCATTTTTGCAAAGCCGAGATAACTTTGATTTTTTTGTGGACGATAAAACGGTTCTGCCATTATCAGCTGCGACTGCACTTAATAATGCTGGCATTCCTTTGCCTCAGTCATGGGCAAATGCCTATACATTGCAAAAAGTGCCTGAGTTTACAACATTGAAAGATCTTGCCGCAGGCAGCCATTTTCCAGTGATGAATGATGGCATCACCTCCGATCCTTCCAAAGAAGATGCGGTTACCAGCATTGCAGTGAATGCTTACCAAGCAAAAGTGTTTATCGAGTATGTGTTGCCAAAAATAAATCCACAACTGGCAATGCTTTGGTTAAAAAATCCGGATTCCACTGAACATGCTTATGGCCCAGGTTCGATTGCGACTCGCAACGCATTGCATGCCAATGACGCGATTCTGGGTGCATTACTGCATAAGTTGGATGAACTTAAAATTCGTGAGAACACCAACATCATTGTCGTATCTGATCATGGTCACAGTAGTGTTTCTGGAGATCTGAAGAATTTTCCATTACGTGCAATCAATGATGGATCGGTTGGAGAGATAAATGATCAGGGTTATTCTGTTTCAGGTGAAGTACGCAGCGCCGACTTATTGAGACGTGCGGGGTTACTCGCATTCGACGGTAACGGTCCGCAGTGCAATCCTGTGATGAGTGGCATCGGAGCCGATGGAATGTCAATTTATACGCATCGACCCGTTGATTTATTTTCGGCGTGTAAAGGAAAGTCTTTTGTAACTGGCAGTTTTCTCATCCCTGACGCGAAGTATCTTACGCAGCGAGATTACTCTGTCATTGCCGATGATGGTGGCAGTGAATATTTCTATGTGCCGTCGCATAGTCGAAAGTATGTAAACGCGCTGATAAATTTTCTTCAGCGACATAAACAGTATGGTGCAATATTTATTGATTCTCGCTATGGAAAGTTGCCAGGCACTCTGCCACTGTCGATGGTACATTTGCAAAATGCAAAACGCGGCAGTCCCGATGTCGTTGTGAGCTTTTCATTCGATGCCGATGCCAGCATCGGGAATGTCCCTGGAATTGAATACCATGGTGGTGCTTGGTCCAGTCGCGGTATGCATGGCAGCTTTAGTCCACGCGATGTGCACAACACATTAATTGCCAGTGGTCCGGATTTCAAATCGGAATATAAAGATACAATCCCAAGCGCGAATGTCGATGTTGCCCCGACGATTGCGCACTTGCTTGGACTATCGCTGTCTCAAGCAGAGGGTCGAACACTGCTTGAAGCTTTGCGCGACCATGCGAATCTACCCAAGGTGCGTGCTGAACTAGTTGAATCAAAACTAGCGAAGCCATTGCATATGGTCGAACCTACCGATGTGGATGGAACCGATCCTGGTGCAGAAATGCAGTACAAAGTACAGTTGCATATCAAGGTTGTACGACAGATAACCGACGATAAAAAGTTGCATGAATACCAATACTTTGACAGTGCCAATGTATTGAGATATTAAGTTGGTAATGAAGTAACGTAAGTCAGCGATCGAAGTTCGCGATCAATTGGATTATTTTCAATCAAATATTTTTAAGAAAGAGGAAGGGCACGATCATGAGTCTGGCATCTGAATTTAAAGAATTTGCAATGAAGGGCAATGTGGTCGATATGGCGGTGGGTGTCATTATCGGTGCCGCGTTTGGCAAGATCGTGTCGTCGCTGGTCGGCGATGTGTTCATGCCTGCGCTGGGCAAGCTCATCGGTGGCATTAATTTCTCAGACTTTGCAACCAGTCTCGGCGCAGATCCCACTGGCAAGGAAGTGCTGGTAAAGTATGGTGCGTTTTTGCAAACCATATTTGATTTTGTAATTATCGCCATGGTGTTGTTCATGGTTTTGAAAGGTATTAACAGATTGAAAAAGCCAGCCGCTACGCCAGCTGCTCCTGTCGAACCATCTGCACAAGAAGTATTGTTAAGGGAAATTCGTGACTTATTGGCAAAGCGATAACTTATACAACGCTAACCAAATGCGCACCAGGTACCCAATGGAGCAATGCTTAACTGAGGTCTAAACAACTTTGGAAATTCACGGATCAACATGACACTCAGTATCTTTCTTGCGGTTGGTTTTTTGTGTGCATTGTTGTATTTAAAAAAATATTACAGAAGCAGCAGAGTACTCGCCATGCTGGCGACGATTTTGTTCTTGTTAATCGGCTATGGACCGCTGCCATATTGGTTGGCTACTAGATTGCAACATGGATATATGACTGATTATCACG
>JAICKZ010000130.1 GCA_025927665.1 Steroidobacteraceae bacterium
AATTTCACAGACCTCGCGCTGGCCACTACTCAATTCACCAACTACGCCTTCAACCATTAGCTCAGTACCCTCGCGGATGTTGGCAAGCGGAGTTTTTAGTTCGTGCGACATGTGACGCAAGAATCGATTGCGCTCTTGTGCCAGATCAAGCAAACGAATACGCAACCATTCCAACTGTTGTCCCAGGGCTTTCAAGTCAGACGGTCCGCGAACAACGACCGGTTTGCCAAAAGTACCTTGACCCAGTTGGCTGATTGCAAAGTCAATCTGCCGTATGGGACGCATGATGAGCATCGTGAAAACACCGACCAATATAGCGGTTATCAAAATCACGCCTACTGCTTGCCATAACAAGTAGTTCTGCGTCTCATTGGTGGAAGCTTGAATGTGCGACAGTCCATGTTCAATTTTCTGCCCGGTTAGATTGGATAATGAATCAACTGACTCGGATAGTCTGGTGAATAGTTCGTTAACTTGCGAATTGCGGTTTTGCTCATTGATCACTGTCTTCAAGTGCAAGAGCTGGGAAAGATTGTCATCGATGACACGCGCTTCATTAAGTCGTTTCATTAAAATCGCGTCGTTGCCACCCATTGCTTGAATGTCATTGAAGGTTTCCGCAAAGCGCTGCCGAGTACTGGCGTAGACATTCAAATAAGATTCGTCTTTTAGTACCTGGAACAATCGCGCGTTGCGTTCCATGGTATTTAGATGTTGGTACAACTGCTGACTCAGATGTGTCGATTGCACACCAGTGCGCACCAGCGCGGCACTTTCGTTGGCGAGGCCACGCACTTTGGTTGCAGAGATAATCACAGCGAATAGCAACGGCACTGCAACCAGCGCAAAGCCAATTAGCATCAAATCAGTTAACGAGCGAGGGTGCCAGAGACGCATAGATCGTCATTGTAGGGCACGAAACGATCAATCAAAGCACTGATGTGTTAAAAGTGTGTATTAGATTCTAAACTCTGCATTGTTAGATCATTCATGCATCCAGCATTGCAGTGTGAGAAACATTATTTTTGCAGTAATTCTGGATGTTTCAATAAATGTCGTTCCCATGTCAGCTGGGTGGCTGCAATCACTTCTAAGTTATCAAATTTTGGCTGCCAACCAAGCACACTGCGTACGCGATCGGCTTTGGCAACTAACGTGGCAGGATCGCCCGCACGACGTGACTCTTCAACGATCTTTAATGGTTGTCCACTTACTTTTGCAACAGTAGACAATACTTCGCGAACACTAAAGCCACGGCCATAACCTACATTCAATGTGGTGGATTCGCCGCCGCCACGCAAGTATCGCAATGCATCCAGATGTGCAGCGGCAAGGTCTTCCACATGAATGTAATCACGTACACCGGTTCCATCAGGCGTGTTGTAATCGGCACCAAATATTTTGACATCAGGACGTTTGCCAACAACATGTTGACAAGCTACCTTGGTTAACAACGTTGCAGTGGGTGCTGAATGTCCGATCAGGCCGTCCGGATTGCTGCCGCCAACATTGAAGTAACGCAAAATCACATGCTTCATCGGTGTAACGGCGCATAAATCTCGCAGCATTATTTCCGTCATCAATTTGGATGATCCATAGGGATTAATCGGTGCAGTGGGTGAATCTTCACTCGCAACGCCGCTCGCAGGCAGACCATATACAGCGGCGGTAGAGGAGAACACAAAGTGTTTGACACCCGCATCACGGCAGCACTGCAACAAATTGCGAGTTGCACAGGTGTTATTGCCATAGTATTTCAGAGGATCAGCAACGGATTCTGGCACAATGGTATGTGCTGCAAAATGCATGACAGTAGTGACTTGATGCTCGCGTAGCAGATGTGATACCAGTTCGGTATTGCTGGTGTCACCGATGACGAGTTGACCATGTAGTACGGCGCTGGGATAGCCAGTGCAAAGATTGTCCAATATCACTACCGGTTCATTGAAGGTGCCCAGTTGTCGTACAACATGACTGCCAATGTAGCCTGCGCCGCCTGTTACCAGAATTGTCATTGTCACCACCTATTTGAATTTATCACGCGATCTTACCAACGGCGCTATTTTATATTGAGAAATAATTACCTGCTTAATACAAATGAATGACCGTTACAAAACAAGTGTGCATCCGTTTAATCAATTGACACCGGATTTTATTGCGGCGGCGATGGAGAAAGTCGGCTATGTCACTGATGGTCGATTGTTGGCGCTGAATAGTTATGAAAATCGCGTGTATCAAATCGGTATTGAAGACGCCGCGCCGGTCATTGCCAAGTTTTATCGTCCTGGACGCTGGAGTCGCGTAGGCATTGAAGAAGAGCATGCCTTCGCGTTGGAACTCGCTGCCGCTGAGATACCGGTAGTTGCACCAATTTTGTTCGATGGAGTGACATTACTTGAGGCTTCGCCGTTTTGGTTTGCTGTTTATCCACGCCAAGGAGGACGTTGGCCTGAACTACAAACGACGGATGATCAACAGTGGATGGGACGTTTTATTGGTCGCATTCACGCCATTGGCAAACGGCGACGATTTCAGCATCGGCTAACGATGAATATTCAAACCTGGGCCGCCGACTCACGTGAATATCTGTTACGTCATGATTGGATACCTGAACATTTATGTGATGCGTATGAATCTATTACCAAAGAATTATTAGAGCAGATGGAACAGCAATGGCAAGAGATTGAAACAAGCGTGTTACGTCTCCATGGTGATTGTCACCTCGGCAATATACTGTGGACGGATACGGGTCCGCATTTTGTCGATTTTGATGATTGTCTAATGGGACCTGCCGTGCAGGATATCTGGATGCTGCTGTCCGGATCGCATCTCGAACGCGCACAGCAGTTGCGTGAAATTCTCGACGGGTACACACAATTCACTGACTTCGACTATCGTGAGCTTGCATTGATTGAAATACTGCGTACGCTGCGGCTTATGCATTATGCGGCCTGGTTGGCGCGACGCTGGCAAGATCCGGCGTTTCCCAGTGCTTTTCCCTGGTTCGGGGAAAACAAATTCTGGGAACAACATATATTGGATTTGCGTGAACAATTATCTGCTTTGCATGAAGATGTTTTGGAATAGCTTGTTATTAGAGCGAACAACATGAAGCAAAAATATCGACTGATACCTAGAATGTGCATTTCAAAAATATTACTGCTGGGAATGATGAGTGTGCTTACCGCTTGCGGTGGCCAATCCGCTGCAGAAAAAGCTGCCGCCGAGCAACAGGCAAAAGCCAAGAAAGTCGTCAAGCAAGTTCAACCCGCTGATCCATTGGCGGGCATGTCCAGTGCAATAACAGGCAGTAAAGGTACGGTGCCGGTGGAAGTACGCTTTGAGTTACTGGACCGTCCCGAACCGAATAAGCCTGTCAATGTTCGACTCGCTTTTGTGCCTTCGACCGATTTGGATGCGTTACACGCAGTAGTAAAGCCATCGACTGGACTGCAGGTTGCAGAGGACACGCAAGTTAAATTTGATGCGCCGAAAAGCGGTGAGATTAAAGAATACAAGTATGTTGCCATACCCACGGCAGCGGGTATTTTTCTGTGCAATATTGACGTTACGGTGACGCGCGATACCGGCGATACGCAATTTACATTTACTTTACCGATTCCAGTGCCCGAAGCCACCACAGGTAAAACTGCATCCAGCGGAGTGAACAATGCAGTGCCTGCGACGAAGTAAATGGAACGTAAATTCTGAATAAATTGCCGAAAATGGAAATTTAGTGCTCATACACATCTACTCAGGCCGTATAATTCGCGGCCTTTTTTCCTGGATGTGTATTTGTGAGTACTGCAAAGCTACGTAATATCGCCATCATTGCCCACGTTGATCACGGTAAGACCACATTGGTTGATCAACTGTTGAGGCAATCCGGCACGCTTGATGCGCGCAAGGCGTTGCCTGACCGTGTGATGGACTCCAATGACTTGGAGCGCGAGCGTGGTATCACCATTCTCGCAAAGAACACGGCTATCACTTGGCAGGACTATCGAATCAATATCGTCGATACGCCTGGGCATGCTGATTTCGGCGGTGAAGTAGAGCGCGTGCTCTCCATGGTGGATTGTGTATTGTTGCTGGTTGATGCGGTCGATGGACCCATGCCACAGACACGCTTCGTGACACAAAAGGCTTTTTCCCACGGTCTACGTCCTATTGTTGTGATTAACAAGATTGATCGTGATGAAGCGCGTCCGGATTGGGTGCTGAGTCAAACTTTCGATTTGTTCGATCAACTGGGTGCCACCGAAGAGCAACTCGACTTTCCAGTGGTTTATGCTTCAGCCTTGCGTGGCTTTGCAGGCGATGATCCTAAACAACTTGCGAGCGACATGGTTCCGTTATTTCAAGCCATCGTCAAACACTGTCCACCGCCTGATGTAGATGTTGATGGTCCACTGCAATTGCAGATCAGCCAGCTAGACTACTCCAGTTATGTAGGTGCAATCGGCATTGGTCGCATCAAACGCGGCAAGTTGCGTCGTAACAGTCCAGTGCAATTGGTCGGTAATGATGGCAAGGTACGTAACGAACGAATTATTCAGGTGATGGGATTTTTAGGGTTGGATCGAATTGAAGTGGAGTCAGCAAGCGCGGGCGACATAGTTGCGTTTGCGGGAATTGAACATCCAAAGATTTCCGAAACAATTTGTGATGTGGGCAGTCCAGAACCATTACCTGCATTGGTGGTGGATGAGCCAACTATCAGCATGACCTTTGAAGTGAATACTTCACCGTTCTGCGGTCGTGAAGGTAAGTATGTTACCAGCCGTCAGATACGCGAACGCCTGACGCGTGAAACCTTGCACAACGTGGCCCTGCGAGTCGAAGACACTGAAAATCCCGATAAATTCCTGGTGTTCGGTCGCGGTGAATTGCACCTGGGTGTGTTGTTGGAAAACATGCGCCGCGAAGGTTACGAGCTTGCCGTTTCTCGTCCACGAGCAGTCATTAAAGAAATCGATGGTCAACAATGTGAACCCTATGAAAATGTTGCCGTTGACTTGGATGAAAATAATCAAGGCGCCATCATGCAAGCCTTGGGTGAACGTGGTGGTCAACTCACCAACATGCAAGCCGATGGTAAAGGCCGTGTACGTTTGGATTACATGATTCCTTCACGCGGTTTGATTGGTTTTCAAACGGATTTTCGTACCATGACTTCAGGTACAGGTTTGTTACATCATATTTTTGATCATTTTGGTCCCGTATTGGATAAGGAGATTGGTCAACGTCAGAACGGTGTGATGATTTCCAACGGACAAGGCAAAGCATTGACGTATGCATTGTTCAGTTTGCAAGAGCGTGGACGTTTGATGGTGGCTCACGGTGATGAAGTATACGAAGGTCAAATCGTTGGCATTCATAGTCGCGATAACGATCTAGTCGTGAATCCACTCAAAGCAAAGAAGCTTACCAACATGCGTGCAGCGGGTAAGGATGAGAATCTGGTCCTATCCAATCCCATTCGCTATACGTTGGAGCAAGCGATGGAGTTCATCGACGATGATGAATTGGTCGAAATCACGCCGGCCGAAATTCGCTTGCGTAAACGGGCATTGAAGGAACACGAACGTAAACGTACCGGGCGTGGCAGCGAAGAGAGCGCCGATTAAACACTGCGTACGATGTTCATGTGGACATCGACACGAAGGTTTAACAGCAAGCACGGTAAGGCCGCAAATTTGCGGCCGCCGATTCTTACCCTTCATCCAAAGTCGTGCCGATAACGCCGCTTTGCCCACGCAATAGTTTCACAACTCTATCAATTGAGCTGTTCTTAAGCCCTTCAGGTCGAACCAATATTCCATACCATAAGGTGCCAAAGAAAAGATCCAATATGAATTCTTGCTGATCATGACGAGTGCCTGGTTTGATGAGGATCAATCTTGCCACTTCACGTCGAGTATTGATAAAAGATTGGGTGAGCTTTTCATGTGTCTGTTCATCAAGCTGAGCCAACGCCATCATTTTCGCCAGCGCCACTTGATGAGTTCTAGCAACCTTAAAGGTCTTCCTAATAAAGTCTTCTGGTTTCATCTTGAGAGAGTCGGGATTATCTAAAGAAGCGACTTCGTTTTCACCGACTTCAGAAAGTGCTTCAAACAATAACGACGCAAGGTTAGGCCACCATCGATAAATGGTTTGCTTGCCGACCGCCGCTTTTGCCGCAATTCCCTCTATGGTTATCTCTTCAAATCCCAGTTCTTGAGACAAAGCTATGGCGGCTTTCAAGATAGAAAGCCTTGATTTGTCACTACGCGGGCGACCTCTCACCGGCTGGTTGTTGGTTTTCATCTCAAAATAATCCCATATAAAAAACAACTATACAAGACGTTTTGTATCGTATATCTTTATATTCGATACGTTTCGTTTCGAATATCACTGTTTCCTGGAGAAGAATTTATGGCTAGTCAGCAAAAAATTGTGGTTTTTGGTGCAACATCGGGTATGGGACTTCAGTCTGCCGTCGACCTAGCGAAACTGGGCTTTCAAGTTTACGGTACCGGAAGAGATATTAAGAAAATTGCGCAAGTTAAGGAAAGTCATCCGGAGATTGATTTTCACGCCGTCGACTCCTCTTCGTCTGCGTCTCTTGAGCAACTGTTTAAAAAGGTAGGCATCGCTCACCATATTGTTATTGCTTTAGGCGGATCAAAAGGAGCAGGTGCCATTAAGGATATTTCTGTGGACGATATTATCGAAGGCTTTCAAGCAAAGACCTTCAATCACTTAAGGACGATGAAGGTCAGCCTGCCGCATCTAGATCAATCGGGTTCTATCACTTTTATATCGGGAGTCGCTGCGCAGATGGCGGATCGTGGCACAGCCGGGTTGGCAGGTATCAATGGAGCCATCGAGGCCATGATTCGTCCACTAGCCGCAGAGCTTGCGCCTATCCGTGTGAACGCAGTGACACCAGGCTTGATCGATACACCTTTTTGGAATTTTTTATCGCGAGAACAAAGAGAGGCCATATTTGATCAATATGCAAAAGCATCATTGGTAGGACGAGTAGGAACGGCAGAGCACATCTCGCAAACTATCTCGTTTATCATCAAAAATACATTTATGACTGGAGAAGTGATTACTTGCGATGGCGGCTTACGTCTCAAAGCGAGCGCGTCGAAATAACCATTACATTATGAAACTGCGACCATCAATTTGGGTGGCGTCAATCTGACGCCACTACGTTGTAAAACCGAAAGTTATAAGTGAAACAAGATTGTTGTTGCGGCAATAATATCGACTGAATTGTCCGCAAATTTGCGGTGTTGTCGTGACGATGACTTTTGTGTGAACGAGTCAATTAAAGTGCCCGCAGCAATCAATGCATATGCTGATGAACATAGAATGAATGAAGTGAGAACGGGTTGCCGCGTTAAGGGTTACGCGAACGAATCGTGATGATTATGTCTTAATGCCTTCACAATTTTGGAATATTCCTGAATTCTAGGTCTGCAAAACGCGAATTGATTCACAACTTGAGTGTAGGGGAATTTCTTACGATCCTTACGCGATAAAGTACTGCATCAAATGGCGAGTTGCCAAATACATATCAGAATCTTGAGTCTTCAAAGAGCTATGCATGAATAAACTGCTGGAAAAGCAGCTGCGTGAAGCAACCATTGTGGATGGCCAATTGGACCTGAAGCGATTGGTCGCAAGCATAGAGCATACCTATGAACAACATGCCGAGGAGAGGCGTGGTGTAGTGCGGGCTATGCAGTTAATGAGTGATGAAGCCAAGGCATTGGCCACTGCCGCACATGAGAACAAGAACAGTGAAGTTGATTCCGCATTGCGTGAAAGTGAAGCACGTTATCGCACTCTGGTTGAACATGCGCCAGAAATCATTGTAGTACTTGATGTCGACAAGCAACGTTTGGTGGATGTGAACGATAACGCCGTGCGCTTCTTTAAGATGCAGCGCGATGAATTATTGAACATTGTTCCCGATGAATTGAGTTCTGAGTTGCAACAAGACCGACAGGTTGCAAGCGTTGCACAACGCGATTATTTGCGTCGGGCTCTTGCAGGTGAATCACCAGTATACGAATGGAATTTTCATGATAGCGAAGGTAACGATGTACCCTGCGAAGTGCGGCTAGTACGGCTACCTTCATCAACCGACAGGTTAATCCGCGGCAGCATTACCGACATTACTGAGCGAAAACGTATCGAACTACTGGCAGCGGGTGAGCGTCGCGTGTTTGAACGTCTTGCTGCCAACTATGATTTGTTGGCAACCCTACCCGCGGTAATAGAGATGGCAGAAAGCGTTTGCAGTGACGCTTTGTGTGCAATCCGATTATTGGATGAACGTAAATGCAAGTTGCAATTGATGGTTGCGCCCTCATTGCCGCAAGATTATATAAAGCACACGACGCAATTAAACATCGGATTGCACAATGGTTCTTGCGCCGCTGCCGCTTATTTTAGTCGTCAAGTGATCGTGACTGATATTTCTCATGACGAGTTATGGGAAAACTTACGTAATATCGCAAACGAAGCCGGTTTGCAGGCATGTTGGTCGACTCTGATTTATGCATCTAATGGCAAAGTGCTTGGCACCGTGGCCTTGTATTTCAAAACCAAACGTCAACCACAACGACATCATTTTGATTTACTCGCACGACTTGCGCAATTGGCCGGCATTGCGGTTGAACGGCGACGTGCGGACGATGCATTACGTGACAGTGAGCTGCGTTATCGACGTCTGTTCGATAATGTAGTCGAAGGTGTTTACA
>JAICKZ010000163.1 GCA_025927665.1 Steroidobacteraceae bacterium
GCAATAATAGTGACGGGACCACCCACGTATTGCACGTAAGCTTGTGCAAGTGCAATCGGGCTAGTATCTGGGCCCACTGCGCTGGCAAAAGTCGATGAATTGATAATCCGTGCGTCTTGTCCACCAATGACATTCACCAATGCGCCGAAACCTTCTTTGGGTTGATATGCCAAAGTAAATGCGGCTTGATCCAACTGCAATGAGTCATGCAATTGATCGAACTGGTGTGATTGCGTACTCGCAGTTTGATTGTAATAAGATGCCGCGACATACCCTGTTGCAGTAATACCTGAAGCTTCGAGTACGCTGCCTAAAGTTGGCGCCATCTTCATGTCATCGGCTGCGAATACAGTGCTGGTAGCAGCTAGCAATCCCAACGATGTTGCGATTAAATATTTAAATTCATTCTTCATAACAAACAATCCTCACTCACTGTGGTTAATAAAATTGCATCGTAAGTTAGATGCATCAATCAAGACGTTTACTGCGAAGTGCTTGCATCACTACGCCCCCAACAGCAGGCGCCCTTCACGCCACTATCGTTAAACTCACAAATGCAGCATCCATGCCAGCGACAAGCACAACTGGCAAAACCCACTGAAACATCGCAGTGCATTGCACCGTTCAGTCAGTCCAAATATTTATACAATTGGTTCGTTGCGCCAAATTTGCGCACTCGATGATGCCGCGGCACTCATTAAGGGCAAAAACTGAATTGCTCAATCAAGTCTTAAGATTTGAAATCACATGCCGTTAACAATACGCGGACTCTACGTTGCAATTGTGGGTCCTCTTAACTTCAATGCATAGCTCATCATCATTGAAAAAATCTATCGCGATTCTCCACCTCACACTTAAATCTCGTCTCATGAGGCCGATGCAGCAGTGTGCAATTTTGATCGCGGGATAACGACGTGAATTTGATCATAGGTATTGGCCTGGTGCTGGGTTGTGTCATTGGTGCGTTCGCCTCGCATGGCGGCAACGTCATGGCGTTATATCAACCTGCGGAGTTAATCATCATTGGCGGTGCCGCATTAGGCGGCTTTGTTATTGCCAATGGTTTGGGAATGACCAAACGCGCGACGATGGCTGTCATTGGCATGATGAAGGGCTCCAAGTATTCGAAGAAGCACTACATGGATTTGTTCGGCCTGCTTTATGACTTGTTCAACATCGCTCGTAAAGATGGTGTATTGGGTTTGGAGCGCGAAATTGATGATCCTGCAAAAAGCGCCGTGTTTAAGAAGCATGAATTGACGATGAAAGATCATCATGCGATTGAATTCATCCAAGATTATTTGCGCATGATGGTGAGCGGCGAAATGAATCCATTTCAACTGGAAAACTTGATGGATATCGAACTGCAAACACATCATCACGAAGAAGAACAAGTGGCTCAAGCCATCACACGTGTATCTGATGCATTACCTGGCTTCGGTATCGTGGCCGCGGTATTGGGCATCGTGAATACCATGGGTGCATTGGGTGGGCCAGTCACAGAAATCGGTCACAAAGTAGCGGCCGCATTGGTAGGTACGTTTCTTGGAATTTTGATGGCATATGGTTTCGTCGGTCCCATTGCCAATGGCATTGAGACCAAAGTTAAAGAAGAAGGCTCTTATTTTACGGTGCTGAAAACTTGCATTATCGCCATGGTGCAAGGCTACGCACCACAAGTCGCGGTGGAATTCGGTCGCAAGGTGATGCCCACAGCCATGCGACCGACCTTTGTAGAGCTTGAGCAACACGTGCGTGGCAAGAAAGCGTAAAACGAATGAGCGACTCGCCACAACCCATTGTCATCAAGCGTATTGCAGCTGCCCATGCACATCATGGCGGCTCATGGAAAGTCGCGTTCGCCGATTTCGCCACCGCAATGATGGCGTTCTTCCTAATGATGTGGTTGATGGGTGGAACTACCGCAGAACAAAAGGGTGGCATCTCTCAATACTTCAAAAATCCGTCGGCAGTACAAGGCGCCAGTCCCACACCTTCACCCACCGCCGTACAAGGCCAAGGCGGACCTAGTTCCAGTTTGATCAAGCTCGGTGGATCGACTGAGCTTTATAAAAACCCTGCGCCCGCCAAAGGTAAAGAAAGTGATGATCCAACCAAGAAAGCACTTGAAGTGGATCCAGTGAAAGTGGCAGAAGAAGATGCCAAGCGCGCCGCAGCAGCAAAGGAAGACGCAGTTGATACCGAGCGGTTAGATGCATTAGAGCATGACATTCATAATGCCATTGATCAGGAAGGGACATTAAGGCCTTTCAAAGATCAAATCTTGATCGATAAAACCATTGAAGGTTTGCGTATTCAAATTATGGATAAAGAAAATCATTCGATGTTTGATATTGGCAGCGCCGTTTTAAAAGACTACAGCATGGCGGTATTGCTGGAACTTGCGAAAGTGATTGCCAAAGTTCCCAATCGCATCAGTATCAGTGGACACACCGATGCGGGCAAGTACATGCGTCTTAATTACAGCAATTGGGAGTTATCATCTGATCGTGCCAACGCCGCTCGCCGTGCTTTGCTTGCAGGTGGTATGCCCGAATCAAAAATTGGCCGCGTAGTTGGTTTGGCTTCCACCGCCTTGATTGACACCAATACACCTGACAATGCCAGCAATCGCCGTATTTCTATTATCGTGATGAACAAACGCACCGAAGAGGCTATTCGGCAGGAAAGCGTTTCCTTACTCGGCGTCGAACAGGATCGATCAAAAGGAGTTCATCCTACTGAAGAGCCTCCTTCCACTATTGCCACCGAATAATCCCAAAACGGCTGTGGCTCCGGGTAATTTGCAGACATTTATGCAATTCTTGTCTAACGGTGGTTGACTCTGCTCAGTTCGGCCGGTTTAATACGCGCCCCGAAATCCATCGCTCTTTACAGTGTGGAAATATGGCCAAGTAGCTCAGTTGGTAGAGCAGCGGACTGAAAATCCGCGTGTCGCTGGTTCGATTCCGGCCTTGGCCACCATTTAAATCATTCACTTACCGATTCTTATCGTTCGATCATTCGATCGATGTTTCCATTTTGTTTCCAGAACATTAGTCAGACTCGAAAGGAATCGATTCGGGCAACCCTGCAGCGGTGGATCTGCTAGATAGCGCTGGCAATAAACTAATCGTTCTGGCGATCGTCTCGTACATGTAATGCGTCAATGTTTTCTTTTACGCCCGAAAATTGCAACGTCTTCAGGTTCTTGGTGTAGTGCGGTCCAACGCACAATTTCGAGTTTTCGAGTTTAGGGGAGATCATCGATGTCGTAAAAATTACTTGGTGCTCTATATCACATTTTGAAAGTTCATCCACGATGTAATTTTGAAAGTTTGCACTTCTATCAGGCTGCATTCCTTTGTCTTCAATATTATCCATCAGTATAAATCGCGGCCACCTAAGATCGTGATCTTTTAGTGAAAATTCGAACATCGAAAACAGAAGCGCGTTCTTGAGATACGTTTGCGAACTTGCGGAAAACCTTGAGCGACCGTCTACTACTATTCTATCTCTGCCAAAGTCAAACTCTACTAACTCCGCTTTATCGAAAGCTTCCTCAAGATGCAGATCTTTGCGAAGTGCCTGCGCACTCAGTTTTGCTATTTGCAACTCTACGATAGTCCTGCGTTCTTCCCTTTTGGTTCCAAGCTTTGACAATAGATTCTTTAACTCTTCGATTTGACGCGCCAGATCACTTTTCGCAGATTCTTTAAGTGTCAATAGTTTTGCCAGCTCCGCTTTTCGATCCATGTCCTCTATGGATTTATCCACGTAACCTATTCTGTGCATTACTGACGATATTTCCGCATCAACTGGAGCTAAACGGGTTTCGAACCCCGCTAAAGACAAACGTAAAGAACTACGTTCCGATATCAACTTTGTAATCTTTTTTCGGATCGATGCATGCATCTCTTTTTTATCTTCTAATAATTTCGAGGACTCTCTCAACTGGAAAACAAGTTCCTCACGTATCTTTAAGTATCCTGTGTTACCGCCCTCACCAAGACTGGCCTTACAAAGATGACAATCCGACATCGCTCCATTCTGGGAAATTGGCGTCAAACAAGCGGGGCAAAGTAAAAATTTTATTTGGCCCAGAAATTCAGACATATTTTTTGAGTCATCAAGCGCCTCAATTCGTTCAGCTATCGAGTGAATAAATTTTTCGGAGTCTTCAATATCTATTTGGAGATCCTGCTCAACCTGAGTCTGGTGATTTATTTCTTGATTGGTATCCCGTAGCTTTGCAGCAACTTGAAGAGCTACCTTGTCCCCATTTAATTTTTCTGGGGCCGCACGATTAACGTTTAGCATTTCTACTTTCTTAAGCAAGCTCTCGCGCTCTCCTTTCAATTGTTCTAGTTCCTGTTGAAAATTAAGTAGCCCAATGTCGGAATCAATTGTCCTTCCCAGCACGTTGAATATGGTCTTCAATTCACCAGATACTTCGTCATAAGAACGTGAGCAATCTCTTATTCGTAGCCTCAAATCATGTAACTCTAGATCATCAAACCCTAAGAGCAGCTCAGCTATTGCTAGCCTAATGTCTTTAGTATCGTATTTCTTTTCAATCCGAAAAATATTCTGGACTGGAGTCGCTTGATCAGAATAGATGAGCCTCATCAGCTGATGCATCGTGATATTTTGCTGCGCCTCAGTTTTTTGCTCTGGAAGATGTAGTAATCTAAACAATATCTGAGAGAATGAATCAGTGTTTGAAGTTCTTCTCGCTGGGTATTTCAACCACAAATCTCGGTGCGATACTGCTACCTCATATGAACCCTCATAGATAAAAATTGGCGGGCTTGTGTCTGATTCAACTTCTCTCGATAAGGTAAAAGTCTTTTCGCCTAATATGACTTCTGCATGAACAGAGTCAGCTGATCTAGCCTCAGGAGTCCATTCGGTAACCTCGCCTCCTAAGGCAAAGAATATAAAGTCAGCGATCGTCGATTTTCCAGTGCTATTTTCACCTCGAATAATATTCACACCCTCGTGAAATCGCTCGTCGTATAGCGCCTCACCTGATTTGAGCACTAATAACCGACGCAATTGAAGTGATTGTTCAAATCGCATCATGACGATATTCCATTAGCCCAGAACGATCTTTAAGGCCACCTTTTCCGTTTAGCGGATGGTCAGCCATTATCTGAAGAAGTTCCCGATACCATGACGTTTCGCGAAACTTTACTTTTGAAAGAAGTAACTTAAGTTCGACTAATTTGTCGGACGAAAGCAGCACCACCTTGGAATCGAGAAGCGCCTTATCACTTAAAATTCCTCTGCCTGCAAGAAGCCTAGCTGCTGCAGATTGAATTTCACCAATTTGGAAAAATAGTCTCGATGCGTTCGCAATGTTCTCGTAAGGTGACGGCAGCTCTCTAAATGACGCTTTTGCTTTTATAAATGATTGAGGGAACTTGAAGCTCGTCATCAGCGAGGGGAACGCGACATAGAAATCGATTAATCGAACTCTATCCCATTCTAATTCGTTAGCATTGATATCCGCTGCCACACTCGATATCCGTAGAGAGCAGTGATAAGGATCGATCATTGGGTGATATGAAAGCACAGCTCACTTCCAATCAATGTGGCAATTGCCAGCGAGGTAATACATCATGCCTTGCACGTCTGAAAGATTGATAATTCCTGACGCGCCTACTTCGTCATAAAGCGGAGATAATAGCTCGTCAAAGATAAGCGCATCTACTTCGACTCTAGTCGCGCCTGCGGTTACTTTTGGGTGAACCTTAAAGCAGAAGAACGCATGAATTTTTGCGAGTATATGTGCAAATAGAAACTGAGCATTTTCGGAAAACTGATGGTGCATTAGCTTCTTTGAAAAGCTTTCTTTAAGCCTCATCGCAGTTAAAACTGCATCTTCCCGCCCGCTGCTCTCTAGTTTCGTAGGCAAATCAATTCCCGTGGGATTTGTTTCTGCTTCCATAAAGCGCTGAAGTTGTTCAATAAAATCGGATAGATGCTTGTCGCTCTCGCTCTCTCTAGAAAATTTCTCAGCTAGCTCATGGAGATAACTATTTGAAGATACGTTTACGACCTTAACGATATCGCGTCCCGCCATATCTCCATAGACGCTATTGTTGCTTAGCACATTCCTGGCGTCACTCATCATGGGCTCTGCTTATTGTTTTATAATGTCTCTTCCAGCCATGTCTCCGCTTACGCGGTTCTTAGTCTGCATTACTGTGGTTCTGCCTTCGCCCGAAAACCAAAAATCACGACTCAAAAACAAACTTGAGATGCTTGCGAGAATTGCGAAAATAGATGTGAAAGCTTCGTATCCTGGTTTGGATAGTGCCCATTTGATAGAACAATAAAGAGCAGCGACGTTTATAACTAAAACGAAGGAAAAAACAATTTTCTTCATGGGCTATCCGTAAATATTTAATTGTTCCGAAAGTTCGATGAGTGCCTCCAAGCGGGATTCGTAATTCAGTTCTTAACCAAAGTCCTCTATTCATCGATACTCGCAACAAATGCGCATCTTTTCAAGTAGCACCATTTCTTTCCATGTTAACTATGCATATTGAGTCACAGTAGTACATGCAAGAAATTTAGCGCCTACGGTTTATACGTAACAGTTGTAGAGAGCAACATGGCTCACGCGTCTCATACGCAACGAAATCGAATTGTCCGAAAAAGATCCCTAATAACTACATGCTGCGTCGTATCTCATCTTCCGACTAGAATGCTCATGAGGTATTTCTGCATGGAGAATAAATATCATCGTTTGTTATATCAATGATCTTCCGAATTATTTACCGGCTTTGTGTGACGATGTGCCAATATGTTCGGAATGTTCGCAACGAACCCTATCGAGCCGCGTATGAATGTAATCCCTGCTATCAAAGTGACGGGAGCCGTAGCAGCTCGATAAGTCGCGCCTGAAAACAAAAGTGCTACCGTCAAAACAGTGCCGACAATCAGTACCATCAAAAACATTTTTCTCACTGACCACATTGAAGCATGTCGCCATCTCCCTCGGCGTCGCATTGCTTGTCCGACAGCAGCGATTAGACCCCAAATAATGCATTCTCCAAGCGCTGTACCGACTGCACCTGCGACATCGTTAGATTGATGTGATGTTACTGATCCTTGCCCCTGAGTATCTTGTACCTCTTTACTACTGGTCATTGCCAAACCTGACTGAGGTATATTTGTCGAATAAGAACAACTGATCTTCACTGACATGCTGTCGCTTGAAACAGATGAATTACTTCCATACGATCCATCAGGCACAGGTTGGCTCAGACACTTCTCAGCTTCCTTAGCTATTAAAGTTGGATCCAAACCCTTTTGTGATGTTTGGCGTGCTACGTCAGAACCATCATCTTTGAGAGGTTCGTCGGGAATCTTCTTTTCCTTTGAGGGCGGATTTAGATGCGGCTTTTCTTCTTTGGAGAAAATTTTCTCAACTACCTTTGCGGCGTTTATCACCGCTTCGTAC
>JAICKZ010000066.1 GCA_025927665.1 Steroidobacteraceae bacterium
AATCAATATCACGATGCGGAAGCTGAAGAACTGATGCTCGAAGATCTTGCAGATATGTTGCCAGAGTTAGGAAATGAACATCCACAAGTGATGGACGTTAAAATAGATCTTGCAGATGTACTCGAAGTACAAGGTAAGTACAGTGAAGCGCAACCTTTATTCGAGATGGTTCTTGAACAAAAACGTCGGATACTAGGATCTGAGCATCCTGACACTATTAGCTCGCTCGAATACTACGGCACTTTCTTGATTCAAAAAGGTGACTATGATCAAGCACAGATTGTCGTGCATCAGGCTTTAAAAGCTAATAGTAAATTGTATGGCGATCAACATGAGTTTGTCGGCTATGACTATGTTATTTTGGGAATTCTGTATTTCATGCGTGGCGAATATGCACGTTCTGAACAACAATATCGCCAGGCTTTGACAATATATGCAAAACGATTGGCACCCAACAATGTTTTTGTAGCTATTGCAGAAATGAGTTTGGGGCGTACATTGATTCGAGAGAAAAAAGCTGAAGAAGCGATCGCCATACTTAAGCATGCTTTGGGCTCATTCAAAGCCATCTATGGCGACGATAACCAACTAACCCAACGTACATGTGCCATACTTGGTATCGCGTTCGTTGCTGCGCATCGCGATGATGAAGCCCGACCTTTACTTATTGCTGCACGTCCCTATATCGAGAACACAATAAACAGATATGACCTGTTGCGCGAATTTCACGATGCGTTGGATGCGATCAAGCATTAACTTCCCAAAAATCGTTTGTAGGCCGGGTTGGTGGTTTCATCCACATAAGGATATTTCAATTCACGCAAATGCAATAATAAATCTTCATGTTGTTCATTCGGTACTTGTATACCTGCGAGTACACGTCCGTAATCGGACCCATGATTACGATAATGAAATAAACTAATATTCCACTGTGTGCCAATCGCTTTCAAAAACTTCAGCAAAGCTCCGGGACGTTCTGGAAATTCAAAACGCAATAAACGTTCATTATCAATTCCGCTAGCATGTCCGCCAACCATGAAGCGCACGTGTAATTTCGCCATTTCATTTTCAGTCATATCGATGATGTTGTAACCCGCATCTTTTAAGGTCTGCAAAATTTGACTGCGTTCTTTGCGCCCTTCATTCAAACCGATTCCAACAAAAATATTGGCGCGGTTACTGGAGTTATATCGATAATTGAATTCGGTGATATTACGTTGTCCCAATGCACCGCAAAATTTCAGAAAGCTGCCGGGCTGTTCAGGAATTTCTACTGCAAACAAACCCTCGCGCTGCGCACCGATATCTGCACGCTCAGCCACATGACGCAGTCTGTCAAAATTCATGTTGGCACCACAACTAATGCCCACACAAGTTTTATCTTTGAGGCCTTCACGCACGAGATATTTTTTTATACCGGCTACTGACAAAGCACCTGAAGGCTCCACGACGGTGCGGGTATCTTCAAAAATATCTTGAATCGCGGCGCAAATTTCGTCGGTGTTGACAAGAATAACTTCATCCACAAACTGCTGTGCCAATCGAAATGTTTCTTCGCCAACCTTGCGAACTGCAACAGCGTCAGCAAAAATTCCGACTCGCTCCAAGGTCACGCGCTTATGTTCTTTCAACGACTGGTACATTGCATTCGCGTCTTCTGGTTCCACTCCAATAATTTTAATGCGGGGAAACAATTGTTTGACGTATGCAGCAACACCCGCAATCAAACCACCGCCGCCAACGGCAATAAACATTGCATCAATTTCTTCACCGGGGTATTGACGCAATATCTCCATACCAATCGTGCCTTGACCTGCAATAACATCGGGATCGTCAAAGGGATGAATAAAGGTCAACGAACGCTGCTGCGTTAGTATCATGGCATGCTCATAGGCTTGATCAAAATCATCACCGTGCAACACTACCTCACCACCGAGATCAATCACTGCCTGAACTTTGATACTCGGTGCAGTGCGCGGCATGACAATCACGGCAGGAATACCGCGACGTTTGGCACTGAGCGCAACGCCCTGTGCATGATTACCAGCTGAGGCACAAATGACACCACGTTTGGCAACTGCTTCTGACAGATGCACAGTCTTGTTGTAGGCACCACGCAATTTGAACGAAAAAACCGGTTGCATGTCTTCGCGCTTCAACAAAACTTTACTGCCTACCTTGCGACTCAATCGAGGTGCAAGCTCCAAAGGTGTTTCATTAGCGACGTCATAGACACGCGCTTTGAGAATACGTTCGAGATAAGAATCGTTCATGGGAATACCATACAGCTATGTCGGTGTTTTGAAGTTGTGTACAGTAACAGGCGACAGCCCACAGTTCTACAGGTGCTGCTACACTGAGCATTGATGCAAAGTCACCACAAATTGCAACGTAGTAATTTGCGGCTTCTCGACTCTTTAAAATCTTAGTTTACTCAATTACGATGAAATTAATTCCTGCAGATTTGATAACCAGTTTCACGCGTCGCCAGGCGTTGCAATTGGGATTGGGTATCTTAAGCGCCACCGCTATTGCGCAAACCGCCAGCAGTTCTGAATCGACATCAAGCACTTCTGAAGTATGGAATGCTTTACGTGCGCAACTGGTACTTAATCCACGTATTGCGTACTTCGACACCGCCACTGCCGGGCCAACAACGCGCGCGGTACTGGCAACTGAATATCGCGCCATGGAAGCACTGCATACCGATGAGCAAGATTTTTATGCTGCGCGCTACAATGCGCAGGCGGTACAACAACTATGCAGCGAGATTGCCAGTTGGCTTAATTGTAGTCGCGACGAGTTGATATTGATCAGAGATGCACAAGCGGGCCTGGAACAATTCGCAAGCTGGTTCAATTTTCAACCTGCATTGCAAGTCGGAGATGAACTGGTCATCAGCAACCAACTGCCTGCTGCAATGCTTAGGTTTTGGACACAATGGGCGCACCAGCGTGGCGTGATTATCAAAATCGTTATATTGCCCAGTCCGTTACTGAATCGTGAACAGGCCATTGCATCGTTCACCGCCGCAATGACTGATCGCAGTCGCGTGGTCGTTTTCAGCCATGTACAACATACCGATGGATCGATTCTGCCAGTGCACGATATTTGTCGCATCGCACGCGAGCGCAAGGCGATATCTGTTGTGGATGGCGCATTGGCACTGGGCGCGATACCCGTTTCGATAATTGATATGGAATGCGATATAT
Organism: Steroidobacteraceae bacterium; assembly: GCA_025927665.1. GTDB lineage: Bacteria > Pseudomonadota > Gammaproteobacteria > Steroidobacterales > Steroidobacteraceae > CAILZL01. Next base: position 3,213 of record JAICKZ010000066.1, read on the forward strand.
ATGCCAGCAGTTTTTGTCACTGGTTGAATGGTCCGCAACATACTGGCGTGTTGTATGTCCGTCGCGAATTGCATTCGCAATTACCTTATTTGTCAGATGCCTTGATTGAAACTTTGAATCTGAATACAGCAATGTGGCCTGTGTTGATTGCGAAGTGGGCGCAGGATTTTTTGCAGTATGCGCCGCAGTACCAAGCGCTATCGCCTGCTTTATCATTGCAACAAACCGTCGGCAGCACTGTCATCGCAGCGCGTATTCACGAATTAAGTAGCTATGCACGTTTACAGTTGCAAAGTGCAAATCTACAAGTTTTGACAGCAATGCCCGGTGAGATGTGGAGCAATATATTGGTGGTGAGCGCAGGTCGACGCAACGTTGCAGAGTTGATCGCTTACTTGCGTCATACTGATCAAGTGATGGTAAGTGGAATGAATCTTTCAACGGGTGCAGCGCTGCGTATATCATTCCATATCTATAATTCTTTCGACGATATCGATCGCTTAATGCGCGGTTTAATACGCGCAATACATACCTGATTAATCTTTACTGCGAGCTAATGTGGATTTATCTACCAGCATTTCAACCGGCGCGGCTGCGAGTTTGGCCGTCGCTTTAATACTACGACCATTGTGGAGTCGCATTGCGATACATAGTAAACATCCGCTCGATCAATGGATTCCTATAAGTACGCGTACAGAAGCGCTGTATCTTGCTGCACATGCGATCGCCGGTGCTACGCAAGGAGTGTTGTTCTGGTTAAGCTGGGGCTTTGCAGCGTTGTATCATTTGTCGTGGTGGACGCATGGCTTGATTATTGGACTGAGTTACTCTTTGTTATTGATGTTACCGTTACTGATTGCATGCGCCGCTGTCATACGCATCAGTAAGAGTATGTGGTGGTTGCTATTAGGGGAAACTGTGATGACCTGTACAGCGGTCGGGTTGGCATGTAGTTGGAACTGGATGCAATAGAAACGCAATTTACTTATCCAAAAACTGCCTGATTACTTGCAACACACGTTGAGCACTACCACCAAAAATATTTGCACTGGTATCAGCGACTTCTTCCAACATGGATTGCGCATACGAACTCTTGGCGCGCAATGAATGTTCGCGATATTCATCATTCGATTTGATTATCAGTCCTGGTTGACGAAGTGCGGCCAATTTCTTTTGTGTCGGATATTCCAACATAGCATGCAACGCTGCGGAACTGCGCCGTCGGCTACGCAGGAAGTCCACCAGTTCATCGGTTAACTGTTCGGGATTGGCGTGTGCACCACGTGCATGATGTAAACGTTGCCATTCTTTTAATAGATGTGAACCGTCAGCAATCGCGACAGAGGGCAATGAGTTCCATTCTTGCGATTTAACTTCTTGAGGAGTGAAATGTGGCACCGATGACAACACCAATCGATGGCATTGCTGCGGCTTCACTGATGCCAACTCAATAGCAATCAAAGCACCCAACTGTGCGCCAATGATATCGACTGCGCGCAACCGTAGCGACTGCATAAAATCATCAATGGCGCCGGCCAAGTCGGCAATCGACAAATCAATGCTGGGTGCATCAGAGGCGCCATATCCCGGCAGATCAAAAGCGTACACACTGCGATCGCGGCCCAGTTCAGGCAACAACGGTGTAAAAAAATTCATGGAGCTGCCGGATGGATGCAAACAAATCAACGGTGTCCGCTCATCGAAACCACCACCAGACGGATAGGCGGTCGCCAAGTGCAATTGACCAACACGACACTCTGTATAGCTGCGGCGTATATGTACTGTGGTAGGCATCACCATGGGTGCGCGACGACGGGATCGGGCAGCTTGAAGCAAGGGCGTTACTCCACAAACAATCAGAATAGTAACGCCACTTTAAGGAGCGACTCCGCTGCAAACTTGGACTTGCGTCTCAGCTTCAGCGGTCAAGAGTGATTCGGTTCACATCTCTGTTAAGTAATAAGCTGTATTCGTCAGTAAAGATTTCCTTAACTTGGATGAGAGGTCACCTAAAACATCTTGGACTCATCCAGTTTTTCTTCCTGCTTCGTTGCAGCACGTGCGGCGATAAAATCGCCCGTGATCATTTGTTCATAAGGTTGCCCTGGACCGACCATGGGGTATACACCAGCATCGGCGTCGATCATCACTTCCAGAAATGCGGGGCCCTTAAATTCAATGAATTCACGCACCACACGCGGTACATCTTCTTTGCGATCAAGGCGCACAGCGAAAGGAAAACCATCGGCCTGAGCCGCTTTGATGAAATCTTTTTTATGCAATGATTTGTCACTGGCAGAGAGTCGTCCTTTGAAAAACAGTTTTTGCCACTGCTTCACCATGCCATCGCCATTGTTGTTCAAAATCACCACTTTTACTGGTAATTCGTAAGTCGTAACTGTTTCCAACTCGCCGAGATTCATGCGAATACTGGCATCGCCATCGACATCAATAACTAATCTCTGTGGACGAGCAAATTGTGCGCCGATGGCCGCAGGCAAACCAAAACCCATCGTGCCCATGCTGCCGGATGTCAGCCATTGACGCGGGCCTTTGAAATCGAAATATTGTGCCGACCACATCTGATGCTGACCTACACCGGTACTGATAATGGCCTCGCCCTTGGTGAGCTTGTTGATTTCTTCAATCACATAGTAAGGCTGTATCAATTGACTATCGCGATCGTAATTCATCGCATATTGTCTTTTCAGCTGCTGGCAATGTTTTAACCAATCGTTCGTGTCGAGTTTCAATTTGTGCTTGCGACCATAGGCAATTAAAACCTGTAACGCTTGATCGAGTATGCCAATGTGATGCCATTGTGTTGATTTCACTTTATTGATTTCAGACGCATCAATATCAATCTGTGCAATGGTGGCACTTCCAGCAAAACGTTTTGGATCGCCGGCAACGCGGTCATCAAAACGTGCACCGAGTGCAAACAAAAAATCACAATCAACCACGGCATAATTGGCATAGGCAGTGCCATGCATTCCCAACATGTTCATGGATAACTGATGAGTCGTATCGAACGAGCCTAGCGCCATTAATGTCGTCACCACGGGGATATTAAATTCTTCGGCAAAATTACGCATGACAATGCTTGCGCCGCCATTCACGACACCGCCGCCCGCATAAATCAACGGACGCTTACAGTGTTTCAACAGATTCCAGAATTCTGCACAATGCGTGTCACTCAACACTGATTTGGTGAGTCGATTCATACGCTGACGATAACCCGGATAAGCCAAGCGGCCTTCGCCCTTGAACACACACTTGGTGTTTTGCACGTCCTTCGGAATATCAATCACCACCGGGCCAGGACGACCGGTACGCGCGATTTCAAATGCGGTGCGAATGGTTGCCTCAAGCTGTGTTGCATCGGTAATCAAGAACACATGCTTCGCCACTGAGCCCATGATGCCGGTGACAGGCGCTTCCTGAAAAGCATCCGTACCAATCGCGCTGGTAGCGACTTGACCACAAATCACCACAATAGGAATGGAATCAGCCATGCAATCGCGCACCGGAGTGACGGTGTTGGTCGCTCCCGGACCCGATGTCACCAAGGCGACACCAACCTTACCGCTGGCGCGCGCATAACCCGCTGCCATAAAACCTGCTCCTTGCTCGTTCGCAGGCACGATCAAAGGGATTTGCTGCTTACCGGAATTTGGCCGTGCGGCAGCTTGGTTATATACAAAAATCGCGTCGTACGTGGGTAGAATGGCGCCGCCGGAATAACCAAATACAACATCCACACCTTCATCGGCCAGTACTTGAACCAAAATTTCCGCGCCAGAAAGTGCTTGACCTACGAGCGGATGGGATTGTGAAGAAATAATGGCCTGAGCGTGATAATTCACGGCTTGATCCTGCAATCAAAAGGGGTGGAGGGGAAAGATAACAGCTACGCCGCGCGAGCACCACTTTGAATTCCCTAAGTACGCTGATTAACTCCAAAGCTAGAGCTTCCTATCCACCCTCCGGTTACTACATCGAATCGATTGAGCAGCAAGAATCGGAGTTTTGAACAACGACTGAATGCCTATTCTGCCGCTCAGATCATTGAGTGGTTTCGATGATCTTCCCGAAACTACTTGCGAGGAACGTCCAAATGAGCAAAGAAGAGAAAAATAAGGCCATCGTCGGCCGCTGGTTCACCGAATTCTGGGGTAAGAAAGTCAATCTGGCAGTCATCGACGAAATTGCCGCGCCCGACATGCTGCTTAAATATTCGTTGCATGAGCCGCGTCGCGGTCGCGAGGACATTAAGGCTTTCATGATTGATTTCCGTTCTGCCTTTCCCGATCTTAATTTCTGGGGCACAGCCGATTTGATCGCCGAAGGTGATTACGTGGTTGGTCAATGGGAAGGTGGCGGCACCCACACGGGTCCAGCACACAATGATTTTCTAATCGGTGGGTTGCCTGCCGCAACTGGGCGCAAAATGCACTTCACCGGCATCACCGTGCTAAAGGTGATCGATGGCAAAATCGTGGAAGAACTCGGCTTGGATGATGGCGTAACCGCGTTGACCCAGCTTGGCCTGATCAAGGCTACCGCCGTTCAAGGCAAAAGTTAATGCTCTCCAATTAGGAGAGATTCCTGCTCTACAAGAAGACCTGCGCAAATGTGGGTCTTCTTCATTTTGCATGCTCGTGGGCACTTAGACAGCAAAAGAAATTCAACCGCAAAGAACGGAGTTTCAAGGTGGAGACGAATTTCTATGCTTAGTGTTACTTCCTTAACTACACTCAATGAGCTCATCATGAAAGTTTTGATCGTCTTGACGTCTCACAACCAGATTGGCGATACCGGCCGGAAAACGGGCTTCTGGCTCTCAGAATTCACTGATCCCTACTATGTCTTCATCGACAGCGGCGCCGAGGTCATTTTGGCTTCGCCAAACGGTGGACAGCCAACGGTCAATCCCAGCAGTGAGGCGCCGAACTATCAAACCGATGCAACCCGGCGTTTTAATTCCGACTCAAGCGCGCAAGCACAACTGGCGAATACGGTAAAACTCAGCGACGTCCGCGCGAACGACTTCGACGCGGTATATTTTCCGGGTGGACATGGCCCTGTATGGGATCTCGCGGAGGACAAATCGGTCATCGCGCTGATCGAAGCTATGTCTGTGGCGCGCAAACCAATTGGTGCTGTGTGCCATGGCGTGGCCGTTTTACGCCATCCGAAAGCAGCGAATGGTGAGGCTCTCGTGCGTGGACGTAAGGTAGCGGGCTTCTCCAACGCGGAAGAAGAGGCCGCCGGATTTACCAAAATGATGCCGTACTTGGTCGAGGACATGTTGAAGAGTAACGGCGCGCTCTATATGAGCGCCGACAAATGGGCTCCCTTCGTCGCCGTCGATGGCAATCTGGTCACAGGGCAAAATCCGGCTTCTTCCAAAGGCGTCGCCGAACAGATGCTAAGACTTGCGTCCGCGGCCGCAAGCTAGGACATAAACCGGCAGATGCAGCGCGTGCAGCGAATTCGAGAACAAAAAGCGGAGCATGCACCATCGACCAGCGATCCCTTTAATCCTCAATCGATCAAAGGGATCGCCGATAGCGTCGGCAACGATTCCCCCTTTCCTCCTACCTTTCGGATTTTGGCCTGGTCAAACCTGGCAGCGCAATCCGCCGAACAAATTGGGCTTGCGGCAACGCCCTTGATCGCAGTGCTGCTATTTAATGCCGGCGCTGGCGAAACTGGCCTTCTCCAAATGGCACTAACGCTTCCATTTTTGCTGTTGACACTACCGGCCGGTGTAATGGCCGATCGGGCATCCCGCAAACGAATCATGGTAAGCGCTGAAGCTATTCGCGCAGTTTCGCTGCTCGCGGTTCCCGTCTTGATGATCTTCGGTTTATTGACATTGCCGCTCTTGGCAGTCCTTGGCTTTCTCGGTGCCTCAGGCACAGTGGCGTTCAGCGTCGCGGCCCCTGCGATGATTCCGGCCTTGGTACCGAGATCGCATCTGGCGATTGCCAATGGTCGTATTGAGCTTGCGCGCAGTACCGCTTTCGCTGCGGGACCGGCGCTTGGAGGTCTGATTGTTGAATGGAGTGGGGCGTCCATAGCCTATGCGTTTGCCGCCGCTCTCTCCGCATGCGCCGTGCTGTATCTGACAAGATTTCCAGAATCTGCACACACAAGTGTGCTGCGACGTCATGTTCTGCGTGAGGTCTCCGACGGTGCTCGCTTTGTTCTTTCACACCCGTTTTTACGTCCAATCATGATTACGTCAATTTTTTTCAATCTATCTTGGTTTGTGTTGCAGGCGGCCTATGTTGTTTATGCGGTGCAAGAGCTTGGCTTATCACCGGCCATGGTTGGCATGACACTCGGAATATATGGCGTGGGTATGGTGGTCGGCGCACTCCTTGCACCATCCATCAGTCAATCGCTACCGTTCGGTAAAATGCTCGTAGTCGGGCCACTCTTTGGATTGATCGGAGCATTGATAATGCTGTTGACGCTCAGGGTTCCATCGCCGGGGTTGGCCGCCCTGAGTTTCTTTTCATTCGGCTTCGGCCCGATCATGTGGGTGATCACGACGACGACTTTGCGACAGTCAGTGACACCGGATCACTTGCTTGGTCGCGCATCATCAATCCTTATGCTTACAACCTTTGGAGCACGACCGCTTGGCGCGCTCATTGGTGCAGCCATTGGCGGACTTTACGGTGCCCATACCTGTGTCATTGTGGCCGCTAGTGGCTTCCTGATGCAGTTCATCGTGATTATTACATCGCGTGTATCGCGCCTGAATCGTTTGCCAGAAATTGCCGTCGCGGCCATGGCATGACATGAGGAACTGGCATACGACTGGCAGGCATTGGGCGTTCATTTGATACTGATGGAAATGCTGTGCCGTCTGGTTTTCTAACCGCAAGTCGTCATAGCCGAGGTTCCCATGAGCACGATTCCCTCCATGGATGAACTATCTGAAGCGCGCCGTCAGGTTGAGTTTTATTGTCAATCGCTGGTGTCCGCTGGCACAGCGCAATGGTGGGTGAATGATAGTGGAGATATCGAGCTGCACATGAAGAGCGGCGAGGCTTATCTATTCGGCGATCAGGGTGTGACGAGGCTGAAATGAAGGCCTTATGACCTCAGGCGAGTTCAATATGGAACCCTGCATGAATGCACTGCGTCGATAAATTCATTCGCAGGAATCGGAGTTCTTGCGAATGAATTCCCGGCTATTCTAATGCTGTACTGATGGCTACAGGACTCCTGATAGAAATTATGACTATTGCTTACGAAACCGATGATGACCGTTGGGAGGCAGTGCAAACACGAAATGCCGCTGCCGATGGTCATTTCGTCTACGCCGTGCGCACCACAGGTGTCTACTGCAAGCCAAGTTCGACGGCGCGGCTACCTAAGCGAGAGAATGTAGAGTTCTTCGACTCAGCCACAGCTGCTGAGGCGGCGGGTTATCGTTTCAGCCGCCGTACACGTGGCGATCAGACCAGTGCGGCGGCCGAGCGCGCTGCGTTAGTGGCACGCGCCTGTCGTTTGATCGAGACGTCGGAAACACCGCCCCAACTCGATAATCTGGCGATTGAGGTCGGTATGAGCCCGTTTCATTTCCATCGCCTATTCAAGGCTGAAACGGGTTTGACGCCCAAGGCCTACAGCTCGGCTTATCGCGCCCGCAAGCTACGTGAGGAACTGAGCAGCTCGAACGCCTCCATCACTGATGCTATTTATGGCGCCGGTTTTAACTCCAACAGCCGGTTTTACGAAGCCGCTGACGAGCTACTGGGCATGCGCGCACGTGACTACCGCGCAGGGGGTGCTGGAGCAGTCATCCGCTTCGCGGTGGGTCAATGCTCGCTTGGCGCCATTCTGGTAGCGCAAAGTCAGCGCGGCATCTGCGCCATCTCGTTGGGTGATGATCCCGATCAATTGGTTCGTGAGTTGCAAGATCAATTCCCCCGGGCAGAATTCCTCGGCTGCGACGGTGAATTCGAGCGGTTGATCGCTCAGGTGGTGGGTTTCATCGAAGCGCCCGCGATGGGATTGCATCTCCCGTTGGATGTACAAGGCACGGCCTTTCAAGAGCGCGTCTGGCGCGCGTTGCGCGAGGTTCCACCAGGTACGACTGTTAGTTATGCAGAGATCGCCAAGCGCATAGGTTCCCCCAAAGCGGTACGTGCCGTGGCACAAGCCTGTGCAACGAACCTCATTGCAGTGGCCATTCCCTGCCATCGCGTCGTGCGACGCGACGGTGAGCTTGCCGGCTATCGTTGGGGTGTCGATCGCAAACGCGAGCTACTGCGTCGCGAGGCCCAAGCTTGATGAAAAAAGTGTCCTATGATTTCACTCGACACAACTCACGCCTGAATTGGACAGAAACATCATAAATACTTTTCATTTACATGAGAGCTTGTTGAACCAAGAGAAATGTGGTTAGACCTGTGGATTAACATCGGGTAGGCTTTATATTCCTTAACCGAATTGAACCTTTGACATAGCCACGATGAACGATCAACGACATATTATTTCCATCTTGCTGCAAAACGAAGCAGGCGCTCTCACCCGCGTTGCTGGTCTGTTCTCTAACCGCGGCTACAACATTGAATCATTGAATGTTGCGCCCACCGACGACCCCACGGTATCGCGTCTGACATTGGTCACAACTGGAACCGATGCGGTTATTGCGCAAGTTGTTAATCAATCATTAAAGTTAGTGGATGTTGTCAATGTGGATGACTTAACCAGCGATGCACATGTGGAACGCGAATTGTTGCTATTAAAATTAAAAGTAACAGCAGTCAAACGTGATGCATTGCTAACGGTGATTGATAAAGTCGGTGGGGAGTTGGCCTGTGATGATCATGGAACCATAGTGATCGAATTGACTGCCGGTGTTGAAGTCGTGAATAAATTTATTGACGATGCAGCCGTCTATGGTGAAGTACTTGAAGTAGCGCGTAGTGGACTATTGGCGGTGTTGCGTGGCGGTGAGACGTTGCGGCGTTGACCGCAGTAAGACAACCGTAAGAATTAAATCCGTTTCAGTGATCAAATCATTCCCGCTCGCTTCGCCGCTTC
>JAICKZ010000019.1 GCA_025927665.1 Steroidobacteraceae bacterium
AAACTGCGGACATTCATTCGATCTAGCTTTAGCGAGGCCGCAAGACGTATCGTGGAAAACACTTTTTACTCGACCCAATAAAGCGCTGCCATTGGGTGAAGACATCAACACGTTTGATGTCGTGAAGTGTCCAAAATGTGGCCATGAGGAGAAAGCACCGGAGTTGAAAATATTTGGTGTTATTCCGGGGAACAACATCAAGTTGGTACTCTGGGGATTGTTGATTATTATTCTTGTGTTCGGCTATTGGTTGGTAAAGAACACATCGAGATGATCGACAAGGATGCATATCACGCATGTTCAAAATGCCGGAATAGTTTTCCGGTAACTTCTGCGGTGAGAGTTTGGAACTCGCCACAGTATTTATTGAATCCATTCCATGGACCAAAGAAGCAATTTACTTTGTTCTCGTATGTTCGATGTCCCAATTGTGGTCATGAGGAATACGATCCGTCAGTTAGATTTTTGGGGGTGTTTCCGCCAAGTGCTATCCTATGGTTGTTCCTGTTCTTTTTGATACTTGCAATTGTCCAAGCGATCCATGACAAGTGAAAATCCGTATATATCATTTCCCCAAAAGCCAAACTCTGCTGGACCTCAGACGGGAACGGTTAAATGAAAACTATAGTTGTTATGGTTACCTGTCTACTTCTGACTGGTTGTAGCTCAGGATCGAATAACGTACTAGACGTCCTGTCCAAACGAAACGTCGTTGTTCTTTCCTCTCATGAGGTTAAATTAACTGAGACTCCTGTTGAATTTAAATCAGATAAACCGATGAAAATTTCAGGATCAATGTCTTCGTTTTGTTTTGTGATTAAAGATGGCGTGCCGCTGCAAGACATGAATGCTATGGATCGAATCTTTGCTGATGCTATCGGTGGAACTCAAATCAGTTCTATTCTCGTTTTGTCAACCGGGGAGCGAGTTCCTCTTTCGAAAGCCTCATTCAGTTGGTCTGGAGACGGTGTGGTTCTCAAAGACGGCGAACTTGCCGCATGTGCTGTACCATCGTGCGGTACGACATTACCAATGGATGCAATAGTCAGCAAAGTGGAAGTGTCATCTGTTCCAGCTTTTACAGTTAAGGGAATGTATTGGAAATCGGAGCGAGACCCTTCTGAACCACTAGTGCCATCACTGGCTACCAAGTCGACTTCGCAGTCAGCATCAAGTCAAAAATGTTCCGGGTGACGGCATCCACGCAATCGTTTCCTTCGGAAACAACCCACGCTCAACGCCCATTTGGAGTTGAATCCATCGTGACGATAATGAAGTACGGCTAAAGTAACAACAAGCCTCTCACTCATGTGGTCGATCTCGATCTGGTGGATTATCTGAGAACTTTGCGTGAGCCAGTGAGGCAAGCTAGTGAGATGGTGATAGCCGACTAGTGAACAGAGTGATTGATCTCATCCATCGATAGCGATCTATGTTGATCGAAGTCCATGAAGAAGCGATGGATTATTTGAACGATCCGCTCGCTCGTGACAACTTGTATCTTTTGTACTGGAGTCTTCTAATCAGCAATAGTGATCGATTTATATCAATTTACAATGGGCGCATCAGAGAACTGCGAAAACAAATTGGTACTTTTAGGCGAGACTATTGGAAATGCGTGAGTGACCATGGTGCCTAAGAGATTGAGGAAATTATGATTAATCGTACTATTGATATAGAAAAGCTGCGCACAGTTACGAATCGTATTCTGGATTTTGTCGAGCATGAGCTCGGCATGAAAACTGTTGAGCTTTCGGAGAATTTTTATTGGAGTGTTCCTGATGATGATTTGTACCAGATGGACACAGAACCGAAAGAACTTAACTGCGGAAGTCTGATTGACGATTTAGAGTTTGTATTAGCAGCTCACAAGGACGCGGCTCAGTCGATACCGCTTGTTCTAATGCACATCGCTCCTTTGCTAAGGGCCTTATCGACTGCTGTGCCGAATTACAAGCCACCAATCAAGTAATGAGAGAATAGTAACGGTACCAGTGTATGGATGTTCGATCGCAAAGCACTCAGACTTTACCGAAAGAGTAACCATGAATAATATTTCTTGGACAGATGATGAATTTGCTGCAGCGTGGCTGAGACGATATTCCAAGGAGCGTCGATTTATAGTTTCAGCTTCTACTCCTGATAAAGATGAGGAGGACAAGAAGCGCATTGATTCCGAAACGTCTTGGATACTTGATGTGATGGAAGAATTGGAAAAACGTAATCCAGCCCATGTGTGGCAACTCCTTCTTAAAGTTTTGGAATTATCGACTGAGGATGATAGGCATGCATTGGATACTTTAGCTGCTGGACCACTTGAGAACTTATTGCGGTATCACCCAACTTCAGCTATTGAGTGGATTGAAAATGAAGTAAAGAGGAATCCAAAGCTTAAAGATTTATTGCTGGGTGTATGGCGGAGCCATTCCACATCTGACGATATCTGGCGGCGAGTCGAGAATGCTTCGAAGTAATGCCGATCTATTTTCATGAAATATCAAAATGGTGATGTTGTTGAAGTGGTGATGTCGTCAAACTCTGGCCCAGTTGTAAAGGCACTGTGGTGTGTTCAATTGATACCGGTCAATACACTGATGCATTCAGTGAATCTGACTGGAGCTATCTGAAGCAAGGTGTTCTAGCACCGCGAATACGAAGAATGTTTTTGGGCTGCTGATCAATTAAGTACTCTTGCTAGGAGCCAACCTAAAAAAGCTTGGGCAACAATTTTGGAGGTGTTAGCTCGTGATCCGAATCCAAAAGTTATAGAGCTTCTTGCTACTGGCCCGTTAGAAGACTTATTGGTGGATCATGGTCTAACGGTTATCGACGAGATAGAAAACGAGGCAAAAACAAATAGGCGAGTTGCTGTATTACTCGGAGGGGTATGGCAAAGTGAGATGGATGACAGGGTGTTTTTGCCTGGCATGGTTTGAAAGGCGATGAAAAGATGTGGAATTTTATATTCCTGTTTGAGCTTGATAAGCTTGGTGCTTGGTCAGAAATTGCTGAATTCCGTAAACGCGCTAGCTCGATTGATTTGAATGCAATTGAAAACAATCAATTTTGCTCTGTCAAATACGATAGTAATCAAATCCAGACGTGCAAATGGAAGGAATATGCTGCTTGGTTGAAGCTTGAGGTTGGAGTATCCAATTACGATGAAGGTTATCGGTGCTATGTAAAGAGAGTCAGATTTGATGATCAAGATTGGTCTAAATCTGTCCCTAAATGTGCACAATTCAAGCCAGCGAAAGTCCATTTAAATGAAGGAACGGAAGCCCCTACCTTTGATTATTGACCCACAGGATTATTGAGGAAAGTTACTTTATCTGACGGTAGCTATCTCAACTATATCTACGACGCAGTGCATCGCCTGACAGCGATGATAATGCAGGCAATAGTATGAGTACACGTTAGATGCGATAGGTATCACACCCAAGAGTCTATCTATGATGTTAATGGTGCGTTGGCCTTAACACGTACCAAAGTATACGATGCAATTGGCCACCAAAATATTGGCACGGCTAATCAAATCATCATTTACAGTTATGATGTAAGCGACCTCTATGCAGCAATTGTAATCCGCATAATTTCTGATCTAAGAGTTCGCTGAGCAGAACTGATACGGATTGTGACTTCTCTGGAATGATTATGACTCTGTGGCGGCAATGTAGTTGTTTCAGGTTTTTGTCCGGAGGCAACCTTTGCCCAGTATCCCCGAGGGGGAATGGGAATATTTGAACGACGGCATGCTTTTGCTAAAGCGACATCAGATACCCCAAGCTCCGCAGCAATTTTTAAAATTGGAAATGACCACACGAGCTTGTGCAATTCTTCTCGACTGAAGCGATGACAACGTTTGCTGAGATAATGATTGGTTGACGCAAAACGTTCAAGTGATCGTGACGAAAGTCTGGAAGAAGATTTGGAAGTTGCTATGCTTCTTGTGATTTTATCACCATGAGCATCCAATACTTGAGTGCGATCTTCAGTTTGGAAGTACGCGTACCTAGCCGTCGTTTTTTGATCTTTATGGTTAAGAACGGCGCCTACTAAGTGAAGCGATGTGCCACTTCGTGCGAGCCAGCTGCCAACAGTTCGTCTAAGATCATGAATACGAACATCCTCAATGCCGGCTGCTTTGCGTATACGTCTCCATGGCTTTTGCAGATTTACGAGATGATTTCCTGGTGTACTGCCACAGATGATATATGGGTTGTTTTGAGTGTGAGGAATTTTCTTGAGACGGTCTATTGCCGCATAACTTAATGGCGCAAGGACTGACTCTCCATTTTTGGTCTTGCCAACAAATAAAGTACGTTGATCCCAATCGATATCAGTCCATTTAGCACGCAGCAATTCATTGCTACGGAGGCCAGTAAGCAGCAATAGCCATAATGCGTGGCGTGCATACTCATTGAACTCACCTTCAAGCGCCTGCACGAGTCGTGGCATTTCTACTGTGGTAACAAAACGTCTGCGTTTTTTTTCGGGGAAACGTTCGACACCAGATGCGGGGTTTTGCATCGTGGTAGGAATTAAACGCCATAGCCGCGCCAAATTAAACATCTTTCGGATGAGGTCTAGTACACGATTTGCTGCATAAGGGAATTCCCTCCCTATTTCCATGTGTAGTTTGGCAACATCATCTGAATTGATAGCAGCGGCAAGGCGAACTCCCAATTTTGGAATAATGTGATTTTCGAGACTAGATACGTCATCTTTCCATGATTTCTTTTTTTGCTTTGCGTGTCGCTCAATATATTCGTAGCTTAACGCTTTAATTGTACTTGATGCATGTATTGCATCCTGAGTTGCTTGTGGATCATCACCATTGGCCGCGTGTCCTAAGAAACTTCGAGCTTTCTTTCGCGCTTGCTCAAGTGTGAGCACATCAACGCGGCCTAGAGTTGCAATTCGTTTTCTATTACGAACTCGATAGGCACATACATAACTACGCCGCCCATTTGGATATACACGCAAACCGAAGCATGGAAGATTTTCATCCCAATAAATGCATTGAGCATTACGTGTTCCAGTGTAGGAAAGATTATGAACAGAATTTTGGCGAAACCTTATCGTCGGCATTTGAGTGACCAATGAGTGACCAGTCAGAATCGTATCGTGACATATCAAGGTATGCAACAGCGTAACTATATGAACAAAAAGGGCTTATTTCCTAATTCCAGAGTATTCAGGAGTACTCTAGAACGTCCTGTAACATGCATTCGTAATGAGGGGGTCGGGGGTTCGAATCCCTCAATCGGCACCAGATCCTGGGTTGTAGTTCAGTCTGTCATCCGAACTTTCCGATTCTCCGTCATCCAATTTATCTGTCCAGAAATCCGCAATTCCAGACGTGTATCGATTTGCGGATGAATTGTATTAATGAAAATAAGAAGCTCCAGAAATATAGGACGGCATTGTGACTCCCACTCCAGATCCACGTTGGCTTGAATTCTTAAGACAACTGTTGGGCAGCAGATCGCTATTTCGATCACATTCGGTCTTTTTCTTTATGGTGTTTACAAGAAGATAGTTCCGAATCCTGAGCTATGGGCGATTTCACTTTCGTGGTTTCTTTTTGCTTTTTTCTTCATTAGCTGTTTTCAGAATTCTGGCTGCGATTGTAAAAGCAGTTCCACTTGACGTGATGCTGTAGCGATGGTGGTTTCGTGAAAAAGAGAAACGCGAGTTGAAAAGATACATTCCGTACATGACCCTTATGGAACGAAAGATAATTGCGTACCTTGATTACCAGCTGAACTTCAGTAACGACACACCTTCTCGTGGTTCTTCAAAGGTGAGTTCAATCAAGCCGTTGTTAACGGTGATCCAGCGTGGAGATTCCAATAATTGCAATTGCCCAGCTGCGTGCAGTTGCTCCAACTGAGATGCCGAGGGAGTGGCAAGTGATGTCATACTTTGCCACGTTGTATAAGCATTGCTATGGGTTTGATCGATACGCCAATGTTCAAGTAGAACTTTGGAAGCATTAGTGGGCAAGCCTTTCACGTGAAAACGGATAGTGCTTGCAGGAACTTGCATTGCATCGTCATGATAATTCCATATGAGTGTACTTATTTGATGAGCGTTGCGTGTTGCCATGACATTAATATCGGGGCGAACACGTACGCCGGATGTCATGATCTCTTCGATATCAATTGCACCATCGCTGTTGGCCACAATGCGTTCACCGTTCATCTGGCCGAACATGCGAAATATATTCAACAACGGAAGATCAATGGTTGCAGTGCTGAACGCACGTTGACCAGCAAACAGCGATTGCCCAGGGAATGTAAATGCCCACGCAATGGTGCCTTGTAGATTGATGTGATGTTTCTGCGCCAATGTCAGCGAGCCATTCAACATCGCGGCTGTATAACTTGCGTACTGAGCGTTTAATCGATAAGCATTCTGAGGATTAGTGCTAATCCCGCACGCTGCACAACTTTCTGGATCAGACTCGGTCAGTAGCACCGGTAACTTGCGCAGTGAAGGAAATTCGTTGATGATGGCAAAGCCACGATCAATATCGCGCAATTGTGGTGCGATGGACAGTTCAACGTGACCATTAACGAAAGCGGCGTTTCCTTTTGCATGAAAAGAAATGAAGTCGAGCGGTATTGCTTTCTTGCCTGTTGCTAGATTGATGTCGTGAGCACAATGTTGCAAAAAACTGCGTAAGAAATTGGCCGCATGCTCTCCCGATGGACCGGTGCTGGCAGGACCGCCTACTCGCGCCCGTGGTAGAGCATGTCGTACTGCCGTCACCGTATAGTCGTAAAGTTTGAAATATTCTTCTGTTGTGCCGTGCCAATAAAAAATATCAGGCTCATTCCATACTTCCCATTCCCAGCTTGATACTTCTACTGTGCCGTAACGTTCCTTCATGTGCAGTACCCAGCGATAGACCAGTTCAGACCACTCCTCGTAATTGGTGGGCGGATAACTCCAGCCTGTATCAAAACTGTGTGGCCATTGATGCTGATAAGGTTCGGGATGCGTTGACATTGCCTGTGGTGTAAAACCAATCTCAACCAGTGGTTTGATACCGTTCTTTTGATAGGCATCGAATATGCGATCAATGATATGCCAATCATAAACTGGATTGGCCAACGCATCGCGTGTAAACGCGTTGGTGGAACCCCACTTCAAGGAGGGCGTGCCGTCACCCGATGTCAATAAATTATGGGTGCGTGCGTGTATCGGATATTTACTTAGTTGCGATAGTTCAGCGAGCAGATGCAAACCATCGTCGCTGTAGGTGTAATTGGGTTCATCATAGCCCATCCAGGCCCATACGGGTTCAAAGTGTCCTGCAGATTTTGAAGCATTCACATTGATCGAAATGGTTTGAGCAGTCACGGACAGCGACATAGCAAGCGCAGTACCTATACTCAACCCGAAACAGAATTTAACGGCGGAAGAAAAGTTCATGTGCTTCATCATAAGGAAACAAGACATTAAAATCGAAACTTTAATTATCTTTGCAGCGATAGTTTTTAAGCGGTAATGAGCATATAGTTCGCCAGGCGATCAACAATAACAAACAACTATTGGGGGTTGTATGAAAAATCGTCATCCATCACCGAATTCTTTAATGCGGATACATGCCTTGATAAGCATGTTATTGCTCGGCATGTTTTTTGAAGTGACAGCCAATAGTCCACTCACCGCATCAATAACCGCAGGCTCTAAAGTAGTGATTGCATTTTATGCGGTATCCTTCGTGCAATGGCATGATGATTAATAACTTTATGTCTCACAGAAGATAGTGATTGTATGAGTACATTGATGAAGCTCGAGCAGGAAATCGGTCTAGTTGCAAAACAACTCTCATTGTTAGCGGTCAAGCAGCGCTTCGCAGAATTCGAGCCAATAATGCAAAATATCTTTTGCAGAGACGAGAAGCTCAGCTTTCTTGCTGGCCTTGCCAATGAACTCTCCGGGGCATTTAGCAAACTCTGTTTGGTTGGTCTCGATTATATAATTACCTTACACGAAACTGACTACACGAAACTGTTCGAGTTGGCGCACGGGAAGGATATCGCGATGTATAATTTGACTGACCTCATGTTGACACACGGTGGCGCCACGCAAAATATCTTGCGACGTTTCTGTAAAGATTACGATGAAGTCAAAAAAATAAAACAATTCCAACAGCGCATCGACAGAGGCAGTCCATCGTCGGAGGAGACTGAGGCAAATAGGCGTTTGTATAATTACCTGAATGTATCTGCGGAGAAGATTAAGACCTTTCGAGAGAAGATTGCTGCCATGACATGACCGTAGTGATGAACATTCCCATTACTGAAGCAATCAAATCGGGTGATGCTATGACACTCTCCGTACTTGCGCGCGTGGTGAATGCAGACACTGCGGATGGAATGGGCAAGTTAGGCGTGCGGATACAAAAAGATGTAGATGGCTATCCTGGCTTTGGTGATCGTATGCTCGATATCGCATCGACATAGCGTTTGTATCAAATCAAGACACATGCAACGATGGATATTGCAAAAGGTGAGGCATCCGTCAGTGCGCAACTTGCGGCTGCAAAGCAGACAGTTGAGATAGATCGGGTGTATGTGCTTTCAGCAAGCACTCCATAGATTCAGCTTGTTGTTTTGAAATGATTTTAGGCAATACGTGACTCTTTGGTGGCAGCAGCTCCATCAAGATATAGGTGGTTGGTTGAAGTGATGACGTGAAGATGAATCAGCTATTACGTGTTGGCAGTTGAACGCCGGTGCATCTGAGCAAGCTATAAGTGATGCTACAGCCTCGCTTGGACTATCTTTGCCATCAGATTACTTGACGTTCATTCGTGATCATGATGGTGAGGAGGGGTTTATTGGTGAAAATTATTTGGTTTTCTGGAGAGTAGGGGAGTTGGTTACCTTTAATCGTGAGTACGAGGTCGAAAAATACGCTTCCGGGTTGTTGCTGTTTGCCTCTAACGGTGGAGGAGAGGGGTATGGTTTTGATACACGAAAAGGTACGTTGCCGATCGTGCGTGTTCCATTTATCGGCATGGAGTTGCGCTATGCACTGCCTATTGCGGCTAGCTTTGCAGATCTTTTAAATCAGCTTGCGAATTAGCGTATGTCAGTGAAGATAAAAATATGCGGTCGCGCCCCTTGAGTATGGAGCTGTTTGAAATCAAGCCATTTGTTCTTGGTGGCGATCCGGTCGATCCAAGTAACAAGACATGGTTGACGAGGAAGCGGCACTTTGAAGCTGTGCGTTATTGGAATTGAGTTGTGCGAGAGCTGCGCAGTAAGGGCGGATGAAGAGGTCCATTCTATCGACGAAACTTATTGTCGTGTTTTGATCGGAAAAATATTGGCCCGAAGAAAAATTGGCAATCCCTCTGAAAACAATCGGGTTTGCTTTCCCCGCCCCAGGTCAGTAAGCTTTCGCGCCTTTCGCTGACCAGGGTCAGCTTTCTCGAAGCTTTGGATATATTTATGCGTCGACCATTGGTGGCTGGTAATTGGAAAATGCACGGTTCGCGTGCGGAAAATGGGGCATTGCTGGAAGGCTTACTTTCGAAGGTGGATACCGCGAAGACCGACGTACTGGTATGTGTTCCTTTTGTATATCTGGCTGAAATTGCCTATCAATTGCGCGGCAAGCCTATAAAAGTCGGTGCTCAATCACTATGTGCTGAAGCGCAAGGTGCTTTTACCGGAGAAGTTTCTGCGGCTATGCTTAAAGACGTGGGTTGTGAATATGTGTTGGTGGGCCATTCTGAGCGTCGCAGTCTCTATAATGAAGACGATGCCTTAGTTGCGCGCAAATATATGGCTGCACAGTCACAAGGCTTGATTCCCGTGCTGTGTGTCGGTGAGACATTAGCGCAGCGTGACGCCAATCAGTGTTTTGCAGTGGTGGAAACGCAGTTGGCGGCGGTGATCAAAGCTGCCGGCATTGCTTCATTCGCCAATGCTGTGATTGCCTATGAACCAGTTTGGGCGATCGGCACCGGACGCACCGCAACGCCAGATCAAGCACAGGAAGTACATGCTTTTATTCGCCAAGTGCTGGCGAAGTATGATGCAACCTTGGCCAATGCTGTGCGCGTATTGTATGGTGGTAGTGTCAAAGGCGCGAATGCCGCTGAATTGTTTGCAATGAAAGATATCGATGGTGGTCTGGTGGGCGGTGCTTCGCTCAAGGCCGATGAGTTCTTGAAAATTTGTGCCGCTGCAGGCTAACGTTTAATAGTGGGCAGATAATAGGTATATAACTGGGAAGATCGGTATGAATTGGTTAAATACTCTGACGATGATTGTGCATTTGTTCCTGGCCGTGGGAATTATTGGGTTAGTGTTATTGCAGCGTGGCAAGGGTGCGGATGCGGGTGCAGGTTTTGGTTCTGGCGCGTCAGGTACTGTATTTGGTGCTCGAGGTTCTGCCTCATTTTTATCGCGTACGACGGCAATCTTTGCGACGTTATTTTTTATTACCAGCTTGACGTTGGCTTACTTCAGCAATCATGGAACGAAAAACGCAGATGTCAGTGTTATTGACAATGCTTCAATTCCTACTGCATCTTCATCGGTATCGTCGGCGACGTCTTCTGTAATTCTGCCGAGCCCAGTGCCTAGCACTGCACCCGCTGCTGAATCAACAACCGCGCCAAGTACATCGGTTAATCCAGCGGCTGCTTCAACTTCGAGTTCATCGTCAACCAAGTAGAATTTCGTTTTCCCTCTTTCGATTTCCAGTGCGGATATGGTGGAACTGGTAGACACGCTACTTTGAGGGGGTAGTGGGGCAACCCGTGTCGGTTCGAGTCCGACTATCCGCACCAATCATTACTACGCAAACAAGCACTGTCTTTACAGATAAAAAAGCAAAAGCAGTGCTGCTCCCATATCTTCGTAATACAACATGATTTGCACATGATCATCATTGACTTATGTCGGGTGAATAATATGACGCTGTCGGACAAACGCGACATTGCAGTTTATCTTTAAACTTGTTGATATGAACTAGTTGATGTGGATGAGTAGTGTGATGCACGTGCTGTGCAGCGATATCGAATACATCGAAACGCAGCGAGATCAAGATGAGGTCATTGCAGTTCGTTCAATGTCTCACTCACAAGATAATTAAGTCAATTATTTTCAGGTAAACCCGCTTATGCTTATACGTAACTCGCGTTCGATTGTTAAATACTTATCGATAGTCGTGATTGCATTACAACTTACTGCGTGTGCTGGAGGAGGCACTGCGAGCGGGCCTATCAACGACGTTGGTAATAGCAGCAGTAGTTCATCAGTATTTTCGTCGCAATCATCCAGCGTATCATCGAACAGTACGTCTTCAAGCAGTGCGTCATCGGGTTCGTCCGCAAGTAACATGTCTTCAAGTAGTGCATCGAGCACATCATCAAGTAGCCGATCATCAAGCAGTACATCTTCAAATAGTTCATCAAGTGCATCATCGAGTAGTAGTTCAAACAGTGTCAGCTCTTCATCGAGCAGCAGTAGCAGCGTTCAACCTACAATTTCATTTATTGCAAGTCCGGGCACGATCGCTCTTGGTGCTGCCAGCACACTTACGTGGTCATCGAACCATACCGTATCGTGTGTGGCATCGGAAGCATGGTCAGGGGTTCAGTCCACCTCGGGTACATTGAGTGTTTCACCAACAGTACTTAGTACGTACACGCTTATTTGTACGGGGCCTGGAGGTAATGCAAGCCAGTCTGTGACCATCGCAATTGAAGCGCCACACTCAAGTGCCACGCTCGTTTTCAATTATCCCAATGGGTTCGCGAGTGCGTCAGGCGCAATACATCCTGCATGGTCTGCGAGTTTTGCCGGATCGGCAATTAATCTCACCAGTACAGGGCAAGAGCATGAAGCGGGCGGTGCTTGGTACACGACACAGCAAAATATCACTTCCTTCACCACGGATTTCACTTTCCAAATTATTCCCTCTGACACGGTACCATCGATACAAGGCATCACCTTTTGTATTCAGAACACCAATAGCATTCACAACTCAAACGCTTACGGAATCAACGCATCTTCGGACGCTAATCTCTCGGGTTATGGCACTTATGCATTAGGCGGACAACAACCGATGATTAATAGCATGGCCGTGCTTTTCAATCTTAACAACAATGACGAATATAATTACCCTTCAAGCGGTCATCCAAGTGCGACAGGTTTATATATAAACGGAGGGCCGCAGGGCGCGTTGGTTCCTGAGCTTGATCTCAACCCATCTCATATTGATCTTTATAGCGGCGATATCATGGCTGTTAAACTGGTCTATGACGGCAGTCTTTTGACTATGACCTTAAAAGATACCTTCACTAATGCTCAATACAGGACCAGTTGGCCAGTCGATATTCCTTCAATCACGGGGAGTAGCTTGGCTTGGATCGGCTTTACCGGCGGCGAGATCCCTTCTACACCTCAGAATATTCTCACTTGGGATTTTTATGATGGCTATGACACGCGAGTCGCGACGCCGACTTTCAGCGCTCAGCCTGGCTCATATCCATCGACGCAGATGGTTTCAATTAACGCACCTTCGGAGTCAACAGTCTATTACACGACCAACGGTCAGCAACCTACCACTTCATCAAGCAAGTACATGGGCCCCATTACGGTCAGCTCTAGCGAGGTAATTGAAGCTGTCGCCGTTGAATCAGGTTACACGGATAGTTTGGTGGCAGTTGCCAATTATCAAATAGCGCCCACGAATACACCGATGATTAACTTCTCAAACTTTGTAAATGCCTCAAGTTTAGTGACCACCAATGGCTCAGCACGTCTCAATGGATCGACACTACAACTGACAGATACACTCAATGACGTGGAGGTAGGATCAGCTTGGTACGTTGCTCCTGTCAACGTGCAGACGTTCACAACAAATTTCACTTTGCAATTAACGAATGCAAATGCTAATGGAATGACTTTTGTCATTCAGAATCAACCGCCGGCTTCTTCTGATAGCTCTATTCTCTATGTCAGTGGCGGTCCCAATGCACTTGCCAACGGCGCAAGTGGCCTTGGTTATTCAGGCGACATTGGCGCTGGATCGAACAACGCAGGGCTATTAAATAGTATCGCTGTGATATTCGATTTATACGATGGATCAGGAAACTTGACAGGTCTTTACACGAACGGCAAAACACCCATAGGATCATCAATCGATATGACTTCTGCGGGTGTAAACCTTCACAGTGGCAACCCTCTTGCAGTGCAGATTGCCTATGACGGGACGATTTTGACTATGACCCTTACCGATACGAAAACGAATAAAACGTTCACTCATAGCTGGACAATTAATATTCCGGCGACCGTTGGAGGTAATACAGCCTATATTGGATTTACAGGTGGTACAGGTGGTGCGACAGCGACTCAGCAGGTACTAAGCTGGACGTATTCGAACTGATCCTTTTCAACCGCATGATGAATACTTAAGTGTTTATAAGCATTTTGCTATTCGCTAGAATGATTTTCTGACGAGGATACCTTGGCGTGAAAGGACACGAGGTGTTTTAATTCTTTTGGACAGGCGGTAAAAGATTTCTGTTGAAGTAGTCTTTGACCTTCTATGAAGTGCGGCGCGAAACCCGCCTGTTTCAACTCAAGCCGATCGATAATTGTTTTGAGTTGCACTTTAATAAATACCATATTGCATTTCAATTGCTTCATCATTTATGGGTATTGATCGCAAGCAGCTAAACTCTTTGGCTGCTTTTCAGTTAGGGTATATGACTTAAGCGTCATGTCCTGTACAATCGCAATGTTTTTGTGGGCTTAACTTTCTCCGATGCTGCAAAACTATCTACCAACATTAATTTTTCTAGTCGTGGCAACTGGCTTGTCCTGTTTGCTGATGGCGTTAGGCTTTTTATTTGGGCCACGTAAACCCAATGCTGAAAAGCTTTCCGCATACGAGTGCGGATTTGAAGCCTTTGAAGACTCGCGTATCAAGTTTGATGTGCGTTACTACTTGGTAGCCATTCTGTTTATTGTGTTCGATCTGGAAATTGCTTTCTTGTTTCCCTGGGCAGTGGCTCTCAAGCATATCGGTGTGGTGGGTATTGCTGCCATGGGCTTGTTCTTGTTCATTCTGATCGTCGGATTTATTTACGAGTGGAAGAAAGGAGCATTGGAATGGGATTAGTAGCCACACAGGGAGCTAAACCCGCGACACCGGTAGGGCCAGCCAATCCCGTTATTGATAATGAAGCTGCATTGGCCGAAACCTTCGCGCAACGTGGCTTTCTCACTACCAGCGTCGACAATCTTGTCAATTGGGCGCGTACCGGTTCAATGTGGCCAATGACTTTTGGTCTGGCTTGTTGTGCAGTAGAAATGATGCATGCTGGCGCCTCTCGTTATGATCTTGATCGCTTTGGTATTGTGTTTCGCCCCAGCCCAAGGCAATCCGATGTGATGATTGTCGCGGGTACCCTTGTTAACAAGATGGCGCCCGCTTTGCGCAAGGTGTATGACCAAATGCCGGAACCACGTTGGGTGATATCCATGGGTTCGTGCGCCAATGGCGGTGGTTATTACCATTACTCTTATGCAGTTGTGCGCGGTTGTGATCGTGTGGTTCCTGTGGACGTGTATGTTCCAGGATGTCCACCCACGGCCGAAGCGTTGCTGTACGGCATTCTGCAATTGCAGAACAAGATACGTCGTACCAACACCATTGCGAGAATAAAAAAGAAATAATCATGTCAGCACGATTAGAAGCATTGGCCAGCCGTGTGATTGCTCAGTTTGGTGAGCGAGTAAAACCCGTTGCCTCCACCTGCGGTGAATTAACTTATGAATTGGCCGCTGCCGATTTGTTATCCATCGCAAAGACTTTACGTGACGATCCGCAATTCAAGTTTGATCAATTGGTGGATCTGACTGGTGTGGATTTACTCAAGTATGGTCAAGATCAATGGGTGACGAAACAATCCACTCGTACTGGTTTTAGTCGTGGCGTAATTCGTCGTAATCAGAATGATCAAGATCCTTCTTGGCGTTTCGTTGTTATCTATCACCTGCTTTCCACTGTTAATAATGTGCGTTTGCGCTTACGTGTGTGCAGTGAACGCGGACAGATTGGTCAAGGTCTTCCACAGATTGATTCCGTCGTTTCCGTGTGGGCATCTGCCAACTGGTTTGAACGCGAAGCGTTCGATCTGTTCGGCATCATGTTCAAAGGACATCCTGATTTGCGCCGTATTCTCACCGATTATGGATTTATCGGTCACCCGTTCCGTAAAGACTTCCCCTTGATTGGCAATGTGGAAGTGCGTTATGACGAAACACAGAAGCGTGTTATTTATCAACCCGTATCGATTGAACCGCGCGAGCTAGTACCACGCGTAATTCGCGATGACAATCGTTATGATGCAGCGCTAACTTCGGGCAAAGTTAATCATGGCTGATATTCATAATTTCACATTGAACTTCGGACCTCAGCATCCTGCTGCACATGGTGTATTGCGTCTGGTGTTGGAGATGGATGGCGAAGTGATTCAAAAAGCCGATCCACATATTGGCTTATTGCATCGCGGTACCGAAAAACTCGCCGAGTCCAAACCTTTCAATCAATCCATTGGTTATATGGATCGACTCGATTATGTATCGATGATGTGTAACGAGCATGCCTATGTGATGGCAATTGAAAATCTCCTGGGTGTGAAAGCACCTATTCGTGCGCAATATATCCGTGTGATGTTCGATGAGATCACGCGCATTCTCAATCACTTGATGTGGTTGGGTGCTCATGCTCTTGATATCGGCGCGATGACAGTATTTTTATATGCTTTCCGTGAGCGCGAAGACTTGATGGATTGTTACGAAGCCGTGTCTGGCACGCGTATGCATGCGACCTACTACCGACCCGGTGGCGTTTATCGTGATTTACCTGACTCCATGCCTAAGTACCAGGCATCGAGATGGCGTAATCAAAAGAATGTCGATAAGTTGAATGAAAGCCGCAGCGGCAGCTTGCTCGATTTCATCGCTGATTTCACCAATCGCTTTCCAGCGTGTGTGGATGAATATGAAACCTTGTTAACTGATAATCGTATCTGGAAACAACGTACAGTCAACATTGGTGTGGTGACACCCGAGCGCGCATTGCAACTGGGTTTTTCTGGGCCGATGTTGCGTGGCTCTGGCATTGAATGGGATTTGCGCAAGAAGCAACCTTATGAAGTTTATGAGCAAATGGATTTTGATATTCCCGTTGGTATGAATGGCGATTGCTATGATCGTTACTTGGTGCGTATTGAAGAATTGCGTCAATCCAATCGCATCATCAAACAATGTGTGGATTGGTTGCGAAAGAATCCGGGTCCGGTCATGCTTGATGATTACAAGATTACACCACCATCACGCGAACAAATGAAAGCTGAGATGGAATCATTGATTCATCACTTCAAACTCTTTACTGAAGGTTATTGCGTACCCGAAGGTGAAACTTACGCAGCGGTGGAAGCGCCGAAAGGTGAGTTCGGTGTTTATCTATTATCAGATGGTGCCAATAAACCTTATCGCGTGAAGTGTCGTGCACCGGGCTTTGTCCATTTGTCAGCGCTTGAAGAAATGGTAAAGGGTCATATGCTTGCTGACGTGGTTGCCGTGATTGGTACGCAAGACATCGTTTTTGGTGAGGTGGATCGGTGAGCAGCATGGATCACGACGCAACACAGCCTATGTCCATAGGTGGCTTGTCTGAACATCTCAAACAAGAGATTGATCATTGGCTGACGAAGTTTCCGCCGGATCGCAAACGTTCGGCAGTGTTGGCCGCGTTGCGAGCTGCACAACACGAGAATCATGGCTATTTGACGCGTGAGCAGATGGATGCCATTGCTGCTTATCTGCAACTACCGCCGATTCAAGTTTACGAAGTCGCGACGTTCTATTCGATGTTCGAGACCAAACCTGCCGGTCGCTATCACGTTTCTGTTTGTACCAATATTTGTTGCATGCTGCGTGGCGGTGAAGAATTGTTGAAACAGGTTGAACGTCATCTTGGTGTCAAGGTGGGGAACAGCACGCCGGACGGCCGTTTCTTCTTGAAGCAGGAAGAAGAATGTTTGGCGGCATGCACTGGTGCGCCGATGATGATGGTGGATCATGTGTTCTATGAGAATCTCACGCCTGAAAAGGCCAAAGATATTTTGAATGGTTTTAAGTGATGAGCAAGCTTGAGCAAAAAAACTTGGTGTGCTTTGAACCGTTGCAATATGAACGGTCATGGGAGCTTGCTACTTATCGAAAAATTGGTGGTTATCAAGCGTGGGAAAAAATTCTGCGTGGTGAGATGACCAAGGAACAAGTTATTGATGAAGTGAAAGCCTCTGGCTTGCGTGGTCGCGGTGGTGCGGGTTTTCCAACAGGCGTGAAGTGGGGCTTTATGCCACGCAATGCACCGGGACAAAAATATGTCGTCTGCAATTCCGATGAAAGCGAACCAGGAACTTGCCATGATCGCGACATTCTACGTTTCAATCCACATGCATTGATTGAAGGTATGGCCATTGGTGGTTACGCCATGGGCGCCAGTGTGGGCTACAACTATATTCGCGGTGAGTTTCTCGGTGAACCAGTACCGCGCTTTGAAGCGGCATTGAAGGAAGCCTATGATGCTGGTTTGCTTGGCAAGAATATTCAAGGTTCAGGAATTGATTTTGATTTGCACACTTACATAGGTGCCGGCGCATACATATGTGGTGAAGAAACGGCCTTGCTCGAATCACTTGAAGGCAAGCAAGGTCGACCGCGTTTTAAGCCACCATTCCCAGCTAATTTTGGTTTGTATGGCAAGCCAACAACAATCAATAACACTCAGAGTTACGCTTCAGTACCTACGATCTTGCGTAAAGGTGCGAAATGGTTTGCGGATCTTTTTGTATTGGCGCGGCAGCGATTGGCCAAGGCCGGGATTGATCACATCTACGGCGGCGGACAGTGTACGTTCAGCGACTCAAGCCGGTTTTTTTCTTATCGGCGTGACGGCACAACCGGTCGGATGGCGGCGTTGATCTGGCTAACTGATTAGATCCGATTTTCGAGCCCACAGCCATTGATCGCGAAACGGATTGCGTGGAACTTCGGGGAAACCTGGGAAATCTCGACGGTTTTCCTCAAACAGTACCCTTGAATGCCTGAATTCGCGTTCCGCAACGCGTATAATCGCGCATTTTCCATATAATCCCCGATGTCCGTTCTAGCCTGGATTATTGCTACCAGCCTGTTTGGCGCTATATTAAGCGTCCTGTTTGCCGCGGTGCTGACGCTGAACACGCGCCCCGCATGGGTGCAGATGCTGGTCTCTTATGCCATTGGCGCGTTGCTGGGGGCAGCGTTTCTCAA
>JAICKZ010000003.1 GCA_025927665.1 Steroidobacteraceae bacterium
ACTCATAATGACCCTTCACTTGCAGAATCATTAGAACTGATGTGCTTTTTGGCCAACCTGGTGGGCGCACAACACATTCAACGCTTTATACCACTGGCGCTTCCCGAACGCGAAGCGAAAGCCGATACCGGAATTCATCGCGCAATTTCAGTTGCATCAACTCCCTCTTCGCCTCGGACGATTACATCGGTAGCGTCAGTACCTACCCTATCTTCAATATCGAATCCAGCTCCAGCGTTGCGAACCGTTCCAACCGCTGCACCCCCATCATTCGCTCTGGCGGCTACTACGTCTACAACATCTGCCCCTGCGCAGGTTGCAAGCATTCCCCGCCCAGCTTCCGCGCCGGTGATTCCAATACCTTCAATACAATCAAAGCCGCCGGAAGAAACTGAGAAAACACGTGAAATGCCTCGTCTAAGACCTGCACGTCAACGGCATTCGCAAACAAATAAATCTTCAGAACCCAGGCATCTACATGCCAAAGGCGCTTCGATTGCTGCCAAATCTAAGCCGCTGGCTGACAATACACAGTTAGATGATGTGGTGGTCGCAGATGCGGTGCGACTGTTACGCTGGGGTAGACAGTGGCATGAAATTGCAGAGCTTATCGCGCGTATCGCCGAGAGACCGAATATCGCAGAGGTTCGCAAGATTCTTCGCTCACACAAACCCGCGATAGAACAACAATTGGAAGCATGATCCCATATTGCCAATTCTCAGACCAAAAAAAGCCGGCAAAATGCCGGCCAATCAGGGGGATTCGAACAAAGAAAAATAGCTTCAAACATTTGATTGAATCAAAGTTGTTGCTGAAGCAGTAAATATACAGATTGCTGCTATGCAGCACAAGTCTTTTTGCAAATAAGGCTATGACAATCCGTTAGTTCGACATAGTTCGTCGAATTCCACATGCTCCCCATCTCGGAGTTCATTCTTGTTGCAAGACTGCTTAATTGTTTTTAATAACTACACGACTGCCCGCCATTCGATCATGCCAAGTTCGTCGCCGCGAGGAAAACGTCGCCATGCATAGATTGATCAATCCTAACAACAGAAGTGCTTCGCCCGACCACTTTAAATAACTCGATTTCAACTGTTCAGATATCGCAATACAAACAAAACCTGGCATCCAAAACACTGCGGCAAATAAAATACGTTTTAAGGCCATTGACCATGACAATAACTGTCCTTGCTCATCTTCCACTCGCAAATGCCATACTTGCATGCCCAAGGTTTGTCCGCGGCGAGTCCAAAAAAAACCAAAGAATGAAATAATTACCAGCAACTGCCAAGATAGATACAAACTGTATATCAACCAGCCGACCTCGCTTGGAATTAGGATTTTACGCTGTAAAAATGGAATGAAAGGAACTGTGGCTACCGCAAGTACTGCCATCACCAATAAAGCATCATAAATCATCGCACCAATACGACGGGTCGCTCCTGCAGGCTGATATGAAATTTCGATAGTTGATGAATCATCCTCGCCGTTATTCATGATTTCTATGCTAACGCACTTTGCTAATTGCAATACTGGTAACCGTCGTCAGCAATGCTAGTGGAGTCCAGGCAACTACCAGGGGCTGCAAGTGAAACACGGTACCAGCATCACTTAATAACTTGGCGGATAGAAAAAATACCGAACCAATCAAAACTCCCACCACCATTCGCGCGCCCATTCCAGAACTTCGCATAGGACCAAACGAAAACGGCACGGCCAGCATGACGATCACCAATAAACTAAGAGTTTGTGCAATGCGCGACCACCATACAACCTCGTAATCGCGCGATTCCATCTGGTTACTTTGCAAGTGACGAATAAAGTCATGCAGCTCGCCACCAGTTAACTTGTTCGGATCTTTTGCACCTGCACCAATAAACTCGGCTGATAAGCTGGTAGTTAATTCCGCATTCAATTGTTTGTTAACTATTGCTTGATCATTGTCGAAGCGGGTTTCCATGAAATTGCGCAATTGCCAGCGCTTTGAATCAAGTGGTTTGGCAGTATCTGCATGTCCCACACTTTGTAAATGATGTTGATCATCAAAGCGCAGCACATAAATGCCGCCGAATGAATTTGCATCTTGCTGTGCTTGAACTGCAACGAATACATTGCCATCCTTTGCCCATAAATTTTCTGCGCTAGATAGCTGGATTTGATTTGACTTTGCCAACATGCGTTGCTGGTAGGCGAAGCGTTCTGCCGGTGGCGCAATATAATCGCCCATAATCCATGTTAGTACCGTCAACACCGCTCCTGCGCCCACCACCCATCCAGCGATACGCCATACGGATACTCCCGTTGCCCGCATGGCAATTAATTCGCTGCCTCGCGCGAGATTGCCTAAAGCCAGTAACGCGCCTAGCAAAGCACCCACTGGCAACAAAGTGAATGCCTGGTCGGGCAGATTGCAGACCACGAATAACAGCGCATCTGGTATGCCATAGCGACCGACGCCAATATCGCTTTGCTGATCCACAAAAAGATAGAGCCCAATCAGCATCAGCAACACCGCCATCACCAATGCGGTATAGCCGATTACGGAACGCACGATATAAGTCGCCAGCACGCGCATCAGAACACTCGCTTCCAAAAGCGTTTACCTTCTGCATGCTGCCATAAAGCAACCATTGCGATAAATGCAATCACATGCACCCACCACATTCCCAACCATGCAGGCGTTAGGCCACGTAACATCCAGGATTGAGCTGATCGCAGTAGCAATAGATACATTAAATAAATGAGAATGAAGTGACCTGTTCGCGCATAACGTCCCTGACGTGGTTTGAGTCGCGACAGTGGAATTGCGAGCACTGCCAACAGCACCAGTAGAATGGGCGAAGACAAACGATCTTGTAGTTCGGCAAGATCCGTCAATCCACCCGCTTTTAACAAGTTTCCTGTCGACTTTTGATAATCTTTCAACAAGACATTGCCTACCTCTGGTAGTTGCACCGGAATATGTGCTTCGCTAAATCGTGAAATACGAAACTCAGCGCTTCCAGGTACGCCTTCGTAACGCTCTCCATCGTAGAGCACAAAAGTCTGTCGTGACTCGCCCACACCTAACTGCTGTGCTCGTGCACTAGTAATAATCTCCATTTTTGCACCTACGTTACGTTGCGCGTACACATTGTGCAGCATGCCTTGCTCGTCACTGCTTTCTGCATAAAACACAAAATTGCTGCCGCCAAAACTGCGAAATTTACCGGGTTGTAAATTGGAAAATCGTGCCTCTCGCGTTGCTTGCGTTTTAAGGCCAATTTCCGCTTGCGCCGAATGTGGCACCACACTCAAGGCCAGCCACGCAAGAACGATGGCGGCAACAAGTGCCAATAACAAAATGGGCCTGAGTATATCGCGTTGACTGACACCGCAAGCCTGCATCGCCGCCATTTCACTTTCGTGGTACAGCCGACCCAACGCCAGCATAATGCCCAGAAATAAGCCAATGGGCAGCAACATCAGAAACTGTTGCAATAACCGGAACCACAGTAAGTCGAGCACCACCTTACTCGACATGCCTGCTTCAGCTACCAGCTTGAACACAAACGCAAGCTGGTTAGATATCAAAATAACAAACAACACGACGCTAACTGCCATCCATGACAGTGCAACTTCACGCAACACATAACGTTCGATCACTCGCATGTGATACGCTGGGACATTATCGGTTTGTGATTTGTCAATCCACTCTCCATTCATTTCATCTCGTAAAGGTGTGCTATGGAACTTCTTGCTGTTTCTGCATCGGTCGCCCGTCAACGTACGGATTGTGCCATTATTGGCATCTATGAAAAAGGCACATTGAGCGCCGCGGCCAAGGAACTAGACAAAAAATTAAACGGACAACTCACTCGATTGGTTAAACAAGGTGACGTACGCGGCAAACTGGGCGAATCTTTATTGTTGCCTGAGCTGAGCAGCGCACCGTGTGCTCGCGCAGTACTGGTGGGGCTAGGTGCACAAGATAAATTTGGCCGCAAGCAGTATCGCAAAGCATTGTCTGCTGCACTTTCAATCGTTAACAAAACTGGCAGCTTGCAAGCCACCAGCTATCTCTCGCAAGAAACCGTCGCAGCGACGAATGCTTATTATATTGGCCGCACCAGTGCAGAAGTTGCCGGTAATAGCACTTATCGGGTTAATGATCTTAAATCAGCAAAAAAAGCTCCACCGTCGAAGCTTAAGAAACTCAGCATTGCCATTCTTGGCGGACCTGAACGCAGTCAGGCGGAACAAGGATTGAAACATGGCAACGGCATTGTTACCGGCATGTCGCTCACCCGTGATCTTGGCAATTTGCCGTCCAACATTTGCACTCCGACTTATCTCGCAAAAACCGCGCAGCAAATGGCACGTGATCATCGTGGTCAATTAAAAGTCCGCGTGTTCGATCAAAGCGAAATTCGCAGATTAAAAATGGGGTCATTCCTCTCTGTAACCGCAGGTTCCGCTGAACCACCTCGTTTGATAGTGCTGGAATACCACGGCGGTAAGGCTAAGGACAACCCAATTGCGTTGGTTGGTAAAGGCATTACCTTTGATACCGGCGGTATTTCGATCAAGCCGTCGTCCGCGATGGATGAAATGAAGTACGACATGTGTGGCGCGGCCACGGTGCTGGGTGTTTTCAAATCAGCATTGACATTAAAATTGCCTGTCAATCTAGTAGGCGTCATTCCTACCTGCGAGAACATGCCCAGCGGGACTGCAACTAAACCTGGCGATGTTGTCAAGAGCATGTCGGGTCAGACGATTGAAATACTTAACACCGACGCTGAAGGTCGTTTGATTCTATGCGATGCACTCACTTACTCACGCCGCTTCGAACCCAAAGCAGTGATTGATATTGCAACACTCACCGGAGCATGCGTGGTGGCGCTGGGCAATCAATACTCAGGCTTATTCAGTAACGATGATGAATTAAGTGTGTCACTATCGCAGGCAGGCAAACGCTCCGAAGACGGCGCCTGGCCCATGCCCAGTGATGATGAATATGCAGAGCAACTCAAAAGCAACTTTGCAGACATGGCCAATATCGGTGGCCGTGAAGGTGGCGCCATTACTGCCGCTTGCTTTCTGGCGAAATTCACTAAGGATATGAAGTGGGCGCATCTTGATATTGCTGGCACCGCCTGGTTGTCAGGCAGTCAAAAAGGTGGCACGGGCAGACCCGTTCCTTTATTGGTGGATTACTTGTTGAACAACAAATAACGATTAATCGATGACTGCGGTTGAGTTTCATGTCTTAAGCACAACAGGCGATGATGCACGTATGCGTTACGCCTCGCAGTTGGTTGAACAGGCTTATGCCAAAGGCGAACGCAGCTACGTGCTTGTAAGCAATGAAGTGGAAGCACAACGGATGGATGAAACGCTATGGACCTTTCGCGATCAAGCATTTATTCCACATGAAATGGCCAGTGCAGGCGTACCTTCGCATCCACGTATCATGGCATTGATTGGTAATGGTGCGGCGCCTGATGAATTCAAAGCGCGACTGATCAATCTCAGCAATACCATGCCCAACGATGTCGAAACATTTATGCTGGTGATCGAAATTGTCGATACAGATACGCAACGCAAACAGCAGGCGCGTGAGCGTTACAAACAATATCGTGAACGTGGTTGCCAACTTGAAACAAAAAACCTCTGACGGTGAAAGTCAGAGGTTTATGAATAAAGGCCGTCCTTGCATTTAAAATTTGGCTTTATCTAAAAAGTCTAGAAACGTCCAACAACAAGCAACCCCACATTGCTGGCGTCATACTTATTCTTGAACTGATCTTTGTAATTGATATTGGTATAACTCAAAGCCAAAAACTTCCAACCGCCCTGAATGTTAATGCCCATCGCTGGATCAAATTTCAAATTCTGCACCAGCGCACCGCCGCGAAATTCATTATTCAGGTGCCATACAGGTCCAATGCCGGTCCACCAGGAATCAGTAAAGTAATAACTGACTTCTAATGCAGGCACCACACGGCCGATATAGATGTTGGCGTTGGAAGCCTTGGTAGTTACATACTTATAACCTACGGTTGCCATGATATCGAGTGGCATCGAATCAAGCCGATAATGTCCACCGACCGATAACGTCACGCCTTGACCTGCATTCACTGATTGAGTCGAGCCATCGGTATACAAAACAGTGGCCACTTTATCGCCACCGAATTCAAGTGCCCCTGACATTGCAAAGCCAAGGCCAGTTCCACTCGAATGATCGCTGTTGTGATCGCGAAAATCTTCGTTTTCATCATCATAACGACCTGCGGCCAGAACATTATTCGCTATCAATAACACGATTACACTAAGAACAATTTTTTTAAAATTCATGATCCATCCTCAAAGTCAAAACACTGTCAAGCTACTACAAGTTGCCATTGTAACCGCATTAACACAGCAAGCTGAGACCAGCATCGCTATAATTACCACTTGTCTTAAAGTTGCAACATCTGTTTAACGATATCCGCACAACCATGACCATGGAAAAAGCTTATTCTCCCCGCGAAATTGAACAACGAAATTACCAACGTTGGGAGACTGCGGGTTGGTTCGAACCGTCGGGCAAAGGCGCCCCTTACTGCATTATGATTCCGCCGCCCAATGTCACGGGCACCTTGCACATGGGTCACGCTTTTCAACACAGCTTGATGGATGCATTGACTCGTCTGCATCGGATGGATGGCGACAATACATTATGGCAACCAGGCACCGATCATGCCGGCATCGCCACACAAATGGTTGTGGAAAGACAGTTGAATGCCGAAGGTAAGCACCGCCACGAACTGGGCCGTGAAGAATTTTTGAAACGTGTTTGGCAATGGAAGGAAGAATCAGGCGGCACCATTTCACAACAAATGCGTCGACTTGGAAATTCTGTTGATTGGAAACGTGATCGCTTCACCATGGACGAAGGATTGTCGAAAGCGGTGACCGAAGTTTTCGTCAAGCTCCACGAAGAGAAAGTGATTTATCGCGGCAAGCGATTAGTGAATTGGGATCCGGTGTTGCACACGGCGTTATCCGATCTTGAAGTGCAATCCGAACCGGAGCAAGGTTTTTTATGGCACTTCAAATATCCGCTTGAAGATGGTTCAGGTCATCTCATTGTTGCAACCACGCGCCCTGAAACCATGTTGGGTGATACGGCAGTGGCCGTACATCCAGAAGATGAACGTTACAAACATCTCGTTGGTAAAAAAATAAAACTGCCACTCACTGAGCGTTTGATTCCCATCATTGCCGATGATTACGTGGATCGTGAGTTTGGTAGTGGTTGCGTGAAGATCACACCCGCGCATGATTTCAATGACTATGAAATGGGCAAACGACATGGATTGGCGATGATCAATATCTTTGACAAAGATGCCAAAATAATTAGTCAAATCGAAACAGGTGAAGGCCAAGCGGTTGTACGTTCACTTAGACAAGAACTCGAACGTAACTTCGACTCTGCCGAAGCGCTTCAAGTCATACCGTTACATTTACGCGGACTTGACCGTTTCGTCGCACGCAAACAAATCGTCGCCGATCTTGAAGCACTCGGTCTTGTCGAAAAAATTGAACCACATACCTTGAATGTACCACGCGGTGATCGTAGTAATGCAGTATTGGAACCGTGGCTAACCGATCAATGGTATGTGCGTGTTGAATCGTTAGCGGCACCCGCCATCAAAGCCGTGGAAGAAGGTCATATAAAATTTGTACCGGATAATTGGTCAAAGACTTACTTTCAATGGATGCACAACATTCAAGATTGGTGCATTAGTCGGCAGTTGTGGTGGGGACATCGAATTCCCGCATGGTATGACGTGACAGGTGATGTCTACGTCGCTCGCAATGAGGAAGAAGCACAACAGCAAGCGATCGCGAAACACGGTAAGCGAATCACTCTGACACAAGATCACGATGTTCTCGATACTTGGTTCTCTTCCGCATTGTGGCCATTCTCAACACTGGGTTGGCCGGAACAAACCGTAGCGCTAAAAACTTTTTATCCCACCAATGTGTTGGTCACCGGCTTCGATATCATTTTCTTCTGGGTGGCCCGCATGATCATGATGGGCTTGAAGTTTACGGGCGAAGTACCGTTCAAAGAAGTGTATATCACCGGTTTGATTCGCGATGAGAACGGCGACAAGATGTCCAAGTCCAAGGGCAATATCATTGACCCATTGGATTTGATCGACGGTATCGATCTTGAATCGCTGGTGATTAAGCGCACCACAGGATTGATGCAACCGCAGCTGAAAAGCAAAATCGAAAAAGCCACACGCAAACAATTCCCAGAAGGAATTCCTTCATATGGCACCGATGCGTTGCGTTTCACCTTGGCTTCTTTGGCAACGCAAGGTCGCGATATTCGTTTCGATCTAGGTCGTATTGAAGGCTACCGAAATTTTTGCAACAAGTTGTGGAATGCGGCTCGCTATGTGTTGATGAACACGGAAGGTCATGATTGCAACGCAGGTGAGTTGTCCATTGCCGATCGTTGGATCAAATCACGGTTGGGGCATACAGTTGAACAAGTTCGCAATCAACTCGATCAATATCGTTTTGATCTGGCTTCGCAAGCACTTTATGAATTTGCCTGGTATGAATACTGCGATTGGTATCTGGAATTATGCAAGCCGATATTGCAATCGGATTCTTCCAGTGCGGCACAGAAGCGCGGTACACGCCATACACTGCTACAAGTATTTGAAGCCTATCTGCGATTGTTGCATCCATTGATGCCCTTTGTTACCGAAGAAATCTGGCAAAGCATTGCATCCTTATCTGGAGCTAAAATCAATCCTGAGCGTAATACCATTATGCTGCAGTCTTACCCAAAGGCCAGTGACTTCCCAATTGACGCTGCAGCGGATCAAGCTATTGCACCGATTAAAGCTGCAATCCTTGGTCCACGACAAATCCGTGGGCAACTGGATGTACCGCAATCACGCAAGATTACTTTGTATTTCAAATCAAGCAATGCAAGTGACTGGCAAGCAATTCAAGACAATATGGCGTTGGTGATCGGTGCTGCGAATGTAAGCGATGTTGTTCATGTGGAAAACGACGCATCATTACCGCCCACCGCACTGCAAGTTGTTGATGGTCGCTCGTTGTTTGCGCCATTGTCCGAATTGATTGATGATGTTGACGCGGAAATTGCGCGCATAGAAAAACGCAAAGCAAAAACCGTACAAGAATTGACCAAGTGTGAAAGCAAGTTGAGTAATGCGAATTTCATCGCCAATGCGCCACCCGCGGTAGTTGAGCAAGAGCGTGAACGAATTGCCGCTTTCAAGGCGGAGTTGCAGCAATTGACGGAACAAGCGCAACGAGTTGCGGCATTGAGAAAGCAATAATTGTTCTTGTAGGCTGGGTCATGACCCAGCTAATTATGCTGCTGGTTTCAAGCAGCCTATAGGTTGGAATCATTTTTTTGAGGTCGCGCCATCCACATGAATGCTCCCATTCAACAAGACACTTCATCACTCAATGCACTGCACACCACCATCGTGCAGCTAAATAAAGTTATTCTCGGCAAGGACACACAAATTCGTTTGTCACTTGCGTGTCTGTTGGCTCGTGGACATCTGTTGATCGAAGATGTTCCCGGTGTTGGCAAAACCACGTTGGCCCAATCATTGGCTCATACGCTTGGGCTTTCATACCATCGCATACAATTCACCAGTGATCTTTTACCTGCCGATGTCATCGGCGTATCTATTTTTGATCGCAATGACAGTAGCTTTCACTTTCACAAAGGTCCGATCTTCGCACAACTGGTACTTGCTGATGAAGTCAATCGTGCTTCACCCAAAGCACAAAGCGCATTGCTTGAAGCGATGGAGGAACATCAGGTCACTGCCGACGCTCATACCTATGTACTGCCTGCACCGTTCTTTGTGATTGCCACGCAGAATCCAACGTATCAAATCGGCACCTATCCGTTGCCGGAATCACAGCTGGATCGTTTCTTGATGCGCATTGAATTGGGTTATCCTGATGCAACACATGAACGTCAGTTGCTTAGCGGTCAGGATCGACGTGAGTTTCTTCATACCTTGGGCGCTACGCTTACACTACAGCAACTGCTAACACTGCAGAATCAAGTGCAGCAAGTGCATGTCTCTCCTGCGCTGCTTGATTACATACAAGCACTAGTTCGTTACACACGCAGCTCGACGAAGTTTGTCGCGGGTTTATCACCACGCGCAGCATTAGCATTATTGCGTGCGGCACAATCCTGGGCTTTGATGCAAGGTCATATCGGTGTTCTGCCTGAAGATGTGCAAGCGGTACTCACTGCGGTGATCGGTCATCGATTGGTACCTGCGAATGACACCGCGTTAAATAAGCCGACAGACATCGGCCACTACGTGCTGAAGTCTGTTGCTGTGCCCTGATAACAATTCACGCGGCCTTTGTTTTTGTCGCAAGAATTTTCGATATTCTCTTGGTGACAAATTCCCAGCTTGACGATCGCCATCTGTTCGGTATCTGTAAGAATTCCATCGTGAATCAATTCCATCTTGCCATCTCTCTTATCTGACTTACTAAACGTCATGTTAACTCGGTTATCGATCAAAGGACCGACAGCCACAGAGAGAATGCACACAACACTTTTAAAATATCCCCAACACAGTAATTTTAAGATTGGTTGTAGTAACCTATCTAGCAATATGTCTCTCTATCAACGCTTTCAAAATCGCGTCGCCAATTGGTCACGGCGCCGACACGGCATCGACATGGAGCCGTTCACCATTACCAATCGTCGCATCTATATATTGCCAACCAAATTGGGATTAATGTACGCCGCGATCATCTTTGCCATGGCATTAGGTGGAATGAACTATGGCAACAACCTGGCATTGATACTGGCATTCATGTTGGGTGCGATGGGCTTTGTCGCCATGCATCACTGCCATCGTAATCTTGCTGGACTGCATATTCATACCCTTGCTAACGAAGCCGTATTCGCAGGTCAACTGGCTCATTTGCAGTTGGCGATTGGAAATGATTCATCACAAACTCGATTTGCCATTCAAGCAGCGGCCAATCAATTTGCCAGCGAACCAGTACGTGTTGAAGTGAATAATGCCGCGCAACTTTCGTTGCCACAAATGACGACAAAACGTGGTTGGCTGTGTGTGGATAGAGTGACCCTAAATACAAACTATCCATTTGGATTATTTCACGCCTGGGTGGTCTTGCATCTAGAAGTAAAGTGTTTGGTGTACCCCAAGCCCATCGATAAGCGCGATGCTCCGCCACCCTCACCGCTGGATCGACACAGTGTCCACGAAAGGCGCACTGGCAATGACGAATTTTCTTCACTTCGCGAATTTCATGCGGGCGATTCACCGCGTCATATTGCATGGAAAGCCTTCGCACGTAGTGAAGAATTACTGGTGAAACAATATTCGAGCACCGCTGCGACTGCCTACATTCTTGATTGGGACACACTAATGAGTCTCGATATTGAAATGCGACTCTCGCAACTATGTCGCTGGATCATGGACGCACACCAACAAGGAATTGCATACGGTATCAAGATGCCGGGATTGCAAACACCACCGCAACTGGGTGAAGCGCATCGTCAACATTGCTTAAGTGCATTGGCATTGTTTGGAAACTGATC
Source organism: Steroidobacteraceae bacterium (assembly GCA_025927665.1). Taxonomy (GTDB): domain Bacteria; phylum Pseudomonadota; class Gammaproteobacteria; order Steroidobacterales; family Steroidobacteraceae; genus CAILZL01. The sequence goes on from JAICKZ010000003.1 coordinate 11,643, forward strand.
ATGCAGTTAACCGTGTTACGTTCGTTACAAATAAAGTATTGGCCCGCGAATGCAAGAGAATTGGTGCTCACCACATCGGTGGTATTACTGGCGTTGTTACCTCATCTGCCACATTTACCTTTCTGGATTCCATTGATCATTGTTGCCTCACTACTGTGGCGAATCACAATCGAATTACACGCTGCAGCGCTGCCCAACAAGTGGTTGCGCAATGGTATTGCTGTAATTGCCATGTCTTCCGTCTTAAGAACCTTCCACACTTTAAATGGCTTGGAAGCAGGCACCGCCTTGCTCAGTATTATGGCTGGCATAAAGCTGTTGGAAACTCGCGATCATCGCGATTACACCATCCTAATATTCATTGCTTACTTTTTATTGTTTGCTGAATTGTTATATGACCAGAGTATGTGGATGTTGCCTTACTTGTTGGCGAGTACTTTGTTCAGTACTGCGACGTTGATGCGTCTGCATGACGGTGGCAGCCATATCACTTATCGCGATGCGCTCAAACGTTGTACACAAATGGCGTTACAAGCCGCACCGCTAGCATTGCTATTGTTTATCTTTTTTCCGCGCTTGCAAGGTCAGTTTTGGGCATTGCCATCGCGCGGTGGAGCGACTTCAGGATTAAGCGACGAAATGAGTCCCGGCGATGTCTCGCAACTTAGTTTGTCCGATGACATTGCCTTTCGTGTGGAATTCAACGGTGAATTGCCGCCCATGAATCAGCGTTATTGGCGCGCAGTGGTACTGCATGAATTTGATGGTCGTACCTGGCGACGCGCACGCATGGGGCTCGGCATTGGCGCGGTACAAAAAATCGGACCGATGTTCGAGTATCGCCTATTGCTCGAGCCCAGCAATCAACGCTGGATTCCCGTTCTTGATGTGCCACTGCAATGGCAACTGCCTAACAGCATCATATTGCCGGATCTACAACTGCTTGCTGCACAACCGTTGTCGCAACTGACTTCTGTGACCGTGCAATCCACAACACAGTATCGATATGGATTGCAGCTATCGAATACTGCTCGTCGTCTTGACACACAATTGCCGGTGACTGCAAATCCGCGAACGCATGAATTGGCGCAACGCATGTACGCACAAGCAGGTGATGATGTTACTTATATTAACAGTGTGTTGCGCATGTTCAATCATGAAACATTTTCTTACACGCTTGAGCCTGCAAAGCTAGGCACAAATGCAGTGGATGATTTTTTGTTTAACACTCATGCGGGATTTTGCGAACACTATGCTTCAGCATTTACGGTGTTGATGCGTGCCGTCGGTATTCCGGCGCGAGTTGTTACGGGTTATCAAGGTGGTGAATACAATTCATTGGGTCATTATTTGATTGTGCGACAAGCCGATGCACATGCATGGTCCGAAGTGTGGCTGGCTGATCAAGGTTGGGTGCGTATTGATCCCACTGCAGCCATTGCACCTGAACGTGTCAATGATGGTTCGCAAGCGGCACTGTCCGGCAATGAACCGCTTGCACGTCGCTATCTACATCAATTCGCCTGGATTAATTCAGCACGCTTGGGCTGGGATGCCCTCAATACTTTTTGGAAGAAACACATTGTGCAGTTCGATAGCAGTGAACAACAGTCGCTATTGTCAAAACTGGGAATAGACAGTAGCGATTGGCGTGATTTAGGATTGTCACTGGTTATTGCATTTGTGCTGTTCTTCTTCGGCATGTTGCTCTATCTAACATGGAAGTTCAAACCGAGGCGCGTTGATCCTGTTGTTAAACTTTATGAACAACTCCAACACAAACTGAAAAAACAGCAGATAGTTCGTGCTGTTCATGAAGGTCCGAATGATTATTTGAAACGCGCCGCCATCGCACAACCTTCTCGTGCAACTCAACTAAAGGAAATTCGCGACGCATATGTTGCGTTACGCTATGGCTTGAATGCAGATGCACAGACCATGCAGCGTTTGCGTCAGTTGGTGAAAGAGTTCTAGTCAATCGGCCGTGCCGGCAACCATCATCCGCACTGACAGATAAATACCTGGCATACCTTCGAACAATGGGAACAGTAACATCAATGTGTACCAGAACACTCCGTCACCGAGACGACTGACCATGGAAAAATTTGCTCACCCCATCACGACAACCACATGAAGCTTGCATGACAAAGCGATGGCAGCGAAGATAGGGACCTTGTCATTCCCGCGAAAGCAGGAATTAAGTCAAATAAATTCCGTTCATGATGAGCTTATCGAATCATTCATTTGTCGTTAACCCTTCCACAAGCTTAGGGCGAACGGTTTAAGTTACTGGATTTCCGCTTTCGCGGGAATGATGCATCATTATTCACACGTCATTACTATCGCCATCCACTCCATGCGTATATTGCTCGTTGAAGATCATCAAGACATCGCTGAAAACATCAGTGACTACTTTGAAGCACATGGAGATCATGTTGAGCATACCAGCAATGGAGTTACCGGCCTGCAATTGGCGCGATCACAGCCGTATGATGTGATTGTGCTGGACCTGATGTTGCCCGGCATGGATGGCATTTCGCTATGTCGAAAGCTGCGCGAAGAAGCGCAGGTACATACACCGGTTCTGATGTTGACCGCCAAGGATATGCTGTCTGACAAAGCCGCCGGCTTCGATGCAGGCGCGGATGATTACCTCGTGAAACCTTTCTCATTGTTAGAACTGGGTTTGCGATTGCGCGCGTTGGCACGTCGTCCAGTAACCATTACTCCCGTAGACCATACCGCCGCACATCATATTATCGTCGCCGATCTTAAATTTGATTTAAATACGCTGACTGCAGAGCGTGCCCAACGAACCATCAAGCTCAATCCCACTACTCGCCGATTGTTGGCAATCCTCATGCAGAACACCCATCGTGTTGTGACTCGAGAAGAACTGGAGCAGTCTTTGTGGGGAAATGAAGTGCCTGAAGGCGATGTGCTACGCGCACACATGCATGCCCTGCGTGCCGCAATTGACCGAGGGTTTACGACTCGACTACTGCATACCATTCATGGCATTGGTTATCGATTGTATGTCACCGACTCTGACATCGCAGGTTCGCAGTCATGAAACCATCATGGCGACACCGCTTGCAGCAACGCTATATACATCTGGTTCATAACCTGATGCCCACACAGTTGACATTACGTCAACGCATTGCTGGCACCATGGTGGCTTTAATTACCGTTGCAGGATTGTTGCTGGCGCTGTGGATGATATTGGCGAGTCGTCGTTTGGAAGAAAATGTCACCTATGATTTGCTGTCGGAAGAACTAACACATTATCAACAACGTTTGCATCAGGACGCCGGTAGCGAACCATTATTGTCTGCGCAGTTACGCATCTATCGTTCGCGCGATATGCGCGAATTGCCACGTGACATTCAACGCTATGCACCTGGTACTTATGGTCCGATTCGCGTTAATGGTCGCTATCTTCGTGTACTGGTGCGCGATACCGAGTTCGGTCGCTTATATATTACTTACGATGTCACCACACAACTTGGTGAACAACGCATCGCCAGCGGCATTTTAGCGTTAGGCGTGATTACCACCATTATTCTCACCGCATGGCTTGCCTATGCCGCCTCTGGATTATTGGTCGATCCGGTCACGCGTCTCGCCAACCGACTGAGCGATATTGATCCACGTCAACGTCATTTGCGCGTCGCTAACGAGTTTGCTAATAACGAATTGTCGCCCATCGCTAAATCCATTGACACATTCTTGGAACGTTTGGATGGCTTTGTGGAACGCGAACAATCCTTCACCGCCACTGCCAGCCATGAACTGCGTACACCATTGGCAGTTATTCAAGGTGCAGTAGAATTATTAAGCGCACACATGCAGGAGTTACCGCATACTCATAAAGCGATTGCGCGAATTCAACGCGCCGTGCGTGAAATGGCTGATTTTACCGATGCATTATTGCTGTTGTCGCGAGAAGATCAATCCACCGAAAAGAATGATGCAGAGTGCAATGTCACTACTTTGTTAACGCGCATTGTCGATGACCAACAATCCATGATCCGTGATCGCATCATTGCATTGCAACTGGATGAGCCAGCATTATTTGTTCGTGCGCCCGATAGCATGGTTGCTATTGTCATCAGCAACCTGCTACGCAATGCGTTACAACACTGTGATGATCAGAGTGTGCAATGCAGGCTACAAGTAAACGAACTCATCGTACGTAATGTGGGCACACTGGATAGCTTGCAATCAGCACAATTATTTCAGCGCGGGTTTACAACGCGTGCAGGTGGACATGGCATGGGATTGTATCTCGCTCGTCGCATATGTGATCGATATGGTTGGCGCGTCACCTTGCAAAACGCTGATGACAATACTGAATCTCACCGACCTTTGGTAGAGGCACGTTTGCAATTTGATTTATTGGAAATGAGTTGAAGATGATTAGATATTACAATCTTCGACTGCGTTTTAAGCTGTTCGCATAATTGAAAATTTGGACCGCAAATAACACAACAATTGGCTCTGCCCCATACCGCGAACTGAATCACACTGCTACACTTGCTGCTGGTTAATGACTCGATGAATCTCATGCGTGAACAAATGCAGTACGACTGTCTGGTAGTAGGAGCGGGTCCTGCTGGATTAGCCTGTGCTATTCGTCTAAAACAGTTAAAACCCGATATCAGCATCTGTGTTTTGGAAAAAGCCTCCAGCCTTGGCGCACATAGTTTGTCAGGCGCGGTGTTGGAACCCGATGCATTAGAACAACTGCTGCCACAATGGCGCACGCAATATTCGGGAATGGTTGTGGCCGCAAAGCATGATCAATTTCGTTACATGAGTAACAACAAAGCTTGGCCATTACCATTGCCGCCCCCCATGCGTAATCACGGTAATGTAATTGTTTCTTTGGGACAACTCACTGCGTGGTTGGGACAGCAAGCAGAAGCGTTAGGTGTTGAAGTGTTTGCCGGTTTCGCCGCGAACCAACCACTCTTTGATACTCAAGGCACGCTTATCGGTGTTCAAACTGGTGATATGGGTGTTAACAAAGATGGCAGCGAAGGATCCAACTTCACGCCGGGTGTGGACATCATCGCCAAGCTGACGATACTCGCCGAAGGCTGTCGCGGCTCCATTAGTAAACAATTGATCAAGCACTATCAACTCGATTCCGGTAAAGCGCCATCGTCATTCGGTTTAGGCTTTAAAGAATTGTGGCAATTACCTGCCGGTCGAACACAACCGGGTTTGATTCAACACAGCGCCGGTTGGCCATTGGACAATGCAACCTACGGTGGCAGCTTTGTTTATCATCTCGACAATGATCGTGTGTATATTGGCTTTGTAGTTGGACTCGATTATCAAGACCCACGTCTCAGTCCCTTCGAAGCTTTTCAACAATTCAAACATCATCCATCAATCAAGTCACTGCTCCTTGATGGAGAAATTTTATCGGCAGGCGCGCGTACTATTGCGGCGGGTGGTTGGCAGTCGTTGCCGAAACTCGAGATGCCCGGTGGTTTATTAATTGGCGATGCTGCGGGCACTTTGAATGTGGCAAAGATAAAAGGTATTCATCAAGCCATTCGTTCCGGCATGTGCGCCGCAGAACACATTGCAGAAACGGGTACCAGCATTGGCTTTGATAAACGCTGGCGCAATTCAAGTGGCGGTCGCGAATTATTTAAAGTGCGAAATATCAAACCTGCATTCAAACATGGTTTTTGGTGGGGACTGATCAATGGCGCATGGGAAACATTGACACAGGGATATTCACCGTGGACTTTGCAAAATACCCAGACCGACGGCGAGCGATTAAAGAAGTTGGATGAATACAACTCGCCCAATCGTCAATGGGTCAGTCGTGAGTTGCCACCGCGTGATCGTCTGGCGTCAGTGTTCTTTGCCAACAACGCTCACGAAGAAAATCAACCTGTTCACTTGAAGGTAAATGATACTTCCATTTGCGCGACGCGATGTATTAGCGAATATGGAAATCCATGCGAGCGCTTTTGCCCTGCGGGCGTGTATGAAATGATTGCGGATGCTAATGGTAAAAAACAATTACAAATCAACTCCGCCAATTGCGTACATTGCAAAGCCTGCGATATCAAAGATCCATACGGTATTATCACTTGGACGCCACCAGAGGGTGGATCGGGTCCTAATTATCAAGACTTGTAAATACATCCATGTTCGCCATCAAACTTACTATTCCGGCACTGTAGACTGGGTTAAAACCCAGCATTCAAATTAATGAAAAGCTCTATTCCAATAACGTCACTCATTCGATGACAACATCCATAAATATAACACTGCTCACCATCTACGATACGGAACTGCAACGTCTTGGTTATAGTGAAGACTCGGCGCAACGCAACGCGGTTGAAGCACTCGATGATTTGCGTCGTCGACTGCTGGCGGACAAGTCACTCAACTGGTGGCAAAAATTGTGGCGTCATAAACGCACAAGAGAACTCGAACGTGGTTTGTATCTATGGGGTGGCGTGGGTCGCGGCAAAACCTGGTTGATGGATTTATTTTTTGCGAACCTGCCAATCAAGCAGAAGCAGCGCGTACATTTCCATCGCTTTATGCAATATGTCCATCACGAGTTGCATCGTAAACGCAATCATGGTGATCCATTGGATATCATTGCACAACAAATTTCGGCCAAGACTCGGGTACTTTGTTTTGATGAGTTTTATGTCTCGGATATTTCCGATGCCATGTTGCTTGGCAGATTACTGCAGAGCTTATTTCAACAAGGCGTGACTTTAGTGGCAACCTCCAATTGCGCACCGGATGATTTGTACAAAGATGGTTTGCAACGTGCGCGTTTTATTCCCGCGATAAAATCCATCAAGGAATACACCTTGGTCTTGAATATCGATAGTGGTGTCGATTACCGCTTGCGTCATTTACAGCATGCGCGCACTTGGTTTACGAATAGTGCATTGGACATGCAGGAAATGCAGCGGTTGTTTATGCAACTCGCGCAAAACCAACTCAATAACGAACATACGTTGATATTGAATCATCGCAAATTGAAAGCAAAGCAACTTGCCCATGGCGTCGCTTGGTTTGATTTCAATGAACTTTGCGATGGTCCGCGCGGACAGGCTGATTACATTGAACTGGCACGCTGTTATCATTCTATATTTATTTCCAGCCTACCACAGTTGAGCGCTGCCAGTGAAAATCAGGCGCGGCGGTTCATTAGCATGGTCGATGAATTTTACGATCGTGGCGTCAAATTATTTATTAGTGCAACGCACCCACCTGAACAAATTTATCAAGGATCATTGTTAACCTTTGAGTTCCAACGTACCTTAAGTCGCTTGATCGAAATGCAATCAACAACGTATCTGGCGTTGCCGCATAAACCTTAAACACCAACCCACTCATCAGCGGAGATTATTATGCCCACCATTTCCATGTATCGCGCTTCCATTCCGGTTTTTACGCGGATACTTAACAACCTCAACAGTATTTTAGACAAGGCCGTTGCTTATGCCGATGCCAATAAAATTGATCATAACGCGCTACTGAATGCGCGCTTGGCACCTAATATGTTTGCTCTCACTCGCCAAGTACAGATTGTTACCGATCAAATCAAGGGCTGCGTATCGCGTCTTGCCGGTGTCGAGATACCGCGCTATGAAGATACTGAACAAACCTTTGCGGAACTCAAAACGCGTTTGGATAAAACACTGACTTATATATCCACATTCAAACCCGAACAAATTAATGGCACTGAAGATAAAAACATTTCATTAAAGGTGGCAGGCAATCAAGTTGAATTCAAAGGCCTGGATTACCTTCTGAATTCAGTGACCATGCACGTGTACTTCCATTACACCACTGCTTACGCGATCTTAAGGCACAACGGATTGGTAATTGGCAAAGGTGATTTTTTGGGAGTGTAATGATGTTAGTCACGCGATGCGTGACGCACACTCTGGTCTCACCGTAATTCTCTAATCCCTCTTCGCTTGCGAAGGGGGATTGGTTATATATGGCTCATATACTTCAGATGTTCTCGATCAATATGACCATCGATCTTTGCGAACCACTGTCGGGAGTTTTTGTAGACAATATAGAACTTTAACTTGGATCAGTTTTCTCAAGCAGATCAAACATGTCACATATACTTACAGAGCTTTTCAAAGCCATTTATATCATTTCATTGTTCATCAGTATGTGGGGCGCTGTACGACTGAGCCAATTAAAAACAATCGGTCGTCATCTCAAACTTACTCTGTCGTTCTTCTTATTATTGATGACAGTGCCATCCATTTATCTCTACTCGCAACTTACCTTCCCAGAAATTGCGTCGACTTTATTACATTTTCAAATAATGATGATTTGGATTTATGGGCCATGCTTGTTGCTGATGATTCATACTTTGCTGCATCTATCTATGCAACGTCATCGAGTACTGTTGTACTTTGCGCCCGCCATAGCCGCGATGTTGTATACCGTTGTAATCAGAACAACGCAACGTAGCTTACCTGCCTGGTGGGAGTTATTGTGCCTGGGTCAAGCGATGATATTTGCATTGGCTTCTCTCTTCTGGATATTAAAGCGGCGCCGGCAGATTCAAATTCTGACCTCAGAGTTTCCCGCCAGTTCTTTCCATGGTTTGTTATATCTCTCTGCTGGTTTGCTGTGTCTATTGGGTGTGGATTTCTTTATTCATTATCATCAGCGCTATGAGCACGCGCTAGCTCTATTGCACTTTTATGCATTGGTCACTCCGAGTGCTTTATATGCAATCGGCACAGCAGCGTTGTTGGTCTGGAGGAATACTCATCCTGCTGATGATGAATCAGTCACGAGTGCCTTGGACCGCGATACCGTTGCTGCCAAAGAACCTGCAACCTTTCATGAAGATCGCAAACTGGAGCTAAGTGAAAACGCGGCGCAACAATTGACGCAGGAACTGAATCGATTGATCCAAACCGATCGACTACACACACGTAATGATTTATCACTGACTGAGATGGCAGCGGCATTAAAACTATCAACTCATCTGACATCCGAACTATTGAATTGCCATCTCAAAACCAGCTTTTATGATTTTCTCAACCTTCATCGCATAACAGAAGCGGCAACACTGTTGCAGGATGCGGATGTCAAACGGTCGATTGCCGATGTGGCTTATGAAGCTGGCTTTAATAACATCAACAGCTTTTATCGTGAGTTCAAACGCTTTTACAATACAACTCCCTCACAATTTCGACGTATCCATCTGACGCATAAATCAGAGGCAGCTGATCAAGCCCCACTGATGATAACACCGATCTCATAAGTCTTCTCACACCAAATTCATTTTTCATTTTCGATCCAGATACATTCTTTCTACCAAAGAAAAATGAAAACTCCTCGTCGGCTAACCATGGTTAAGCCGATAAGTTCAACTCATTAAGTTCATTGTATGAGGAGTCAATATGAAATTACCTACCCTAGCGTTCATCGCCCTTGCTGCGCTGAGCATGATTAATAATCAAACAGCATTCGGGAATCCAAACATTCTCAGATCAGGACCTTCACTGGCACCGGATTCAACCGTGGGTCTAGACATTGTACTGACCATTGAATCCACTGAATCTACCTTGCCCGGAGGTTTTCCAACCATGGGTGCGGTAGTGCAGTCCTATGCTGCAGACGGCAGTTATATTTATCGCGGCGCGGGTGGTCCCAATCAGTTACAAGGCACTGGCACTTACACCTATACCAAAACAGGTTCGAACACAGCGAGTGAAGATGCGGTGCAAAATTCGGATCACTTCACACTGCCTTATCATATGGAGTATACATTTGATCGACCAACCTCCGGTCATTGGATACAGTACTTTGCAGGTGGCCTGATTGTGTTTAAAGGCAGTTTTGCGACCAGTTTGACTCACAGCAAAGAGCAGTGGGCGCCAGAAAATTTTTCGGATACTCGAATCACGTTGACAAGCGATGAAGATGAACGTTGTGGCGTGCAATTCAAACGCCTGAAGTATACTGACACCACCTACTCCTTTCAAACTTCAAGCCGAATCCAAAGTGACGACTCAAAGAACGGATCGGGCACTTATGTACTTACAAAAATGTCTGCACGTAGTCTGGTCGAAGAAGGCACGAATACAAATGGAACTCAATATGTCCGTGTCTATACTTTCAGCAGCCACCATGAAGGAGTCTGGCAGGAAGCCAACATAGCAGATGGTACTCGTACTAATGGTACATTCTGGTTATTCAACTGATTAATCATTGTTAATAGATAGGCGCATAGAGACGTTGTGATCACAACGTCTCAAACATCACATCTCAACAAAGTATACAGTCCTTGAAAGCGTCTGTAAAAACTTCTGCATAACTGCGTTCTAACAATAGTCAGTCAATCTATCATCAAACACAATCATAAAGTGATTCAGTCCAGAAATGAAAGATACTCAAGTCTATGTGCACCCAGTTTATCCAATCGATACTTCTTCGTGACATACAAATCCGTCAACGTACCTTCAAAAGCATTCCGCAGAGAATGCAATGATCTCTGACAAAGTTGGACACGCAGCAGTTAGTAGCTCTCGGATGAACAAATTAATCACACCGTGTTATTGAATCATGCTTGGCACTCAGTAGTAGTTGCAAGAAGGTCGCGAAGTTCGGCCTACATCTTGTCCCTTTTCCACAAGGGCAAGAGGACGATTCGCTTAACCACTTCTCTATAAATCTTGGTCTTGCTGTGTCGACAAAAATCATACTTCTGATTCGATCATCGCACACATTGGACATTTGATTAATAGCCGTTAATTATGCAGTTGGGATGTTACATTTATTCATCCATTATATTGATAGCAATATAATATTGACTTGCGTTAATGGCTCTGATTCCTCAAGCAATCTGGAAGTACGCAATGGTTGATTCGACGTGAACCGGTTTTATGGCGCATTGGTGAACGAAACGCTTGTCTTGCAAAAATGGCGACGGCGTGTTGTCTTTTGGGGCGGCGCAATTGCTGCGGGTACTGTTGCGGTGCTATTCGCAATGGCCAGCGATTTTGTGATGGCAACGTTCACCCAACTGCATAAATCAATGTGGTGGTGGCCTTACATTGCTGCGCCTGTTGGCATGGCATTTTGTGCATGGTTGACACAGCGGATTTTCGTTGGCGCGGAAGGCAGTGGCATTCCACAAACTATTGCAGCGCTTTCGGTATCGTCCGAAGTGGAGCGTAATCGCCTGTTGTCAATCAAAATTGCGACTGGCAAGTTGGTGCTGACGACGCTTGCATTAGGTGCGGGTGCATCCGTGGGTCGCGAAGGTCCAACGGTACAAGTCAGTGCTTCCATCATGCATTCACTACGACGCTTTGCAAAATTTTCGATAGCGGATGTGGATCGCGGTTTGATTCTGGCCGGTGGCGCAGCAGGAGTCGCTGCTGCGTTTAATACACCACTGGCAGGCGTGGTATTCGCGATAGAAGAATTGTCGCGTTCATTTGAAGAACGCACCAGCGGTATTATTGTTGCTGCGGTTGTGTTCGCTGGCGTCACATCAGTGTCACTGGTTGGCAATTACACTTATTTCGGATCAACAAGCGCAGTGATGACTGAACCACACATGTGGTTTGCAGTACCGCTATGCGCAATCATCAGTGGTACAGCAGGCGGTTTATTTTCCCTGGCCATGATTAATCTGGGAAAGAAGTTGCCTCAACGGTTACAACTATTACGCTCCGATCATCCAGTGGTTTTTGCAGGCTTGTGCGGTTTGATACTGGCGATACTGGGCTGGGTTTCACTTGGCAACACATTTGGTACCGGCTACTCAGAAGCAAAGTTGTTATTGCAAAACGAAGCCGAGCCCACTGCAGGATTTGCGCTGTGGAAGGCGCTCGCAACGCTGGTGTCTTATATTAGTGGAATTCCCGGTGGCATCTTTGCACCGTCTCTGGCCGTGGGCGCAGGGATTGGTGCACACCTGCATACTTGGTTTCCGTTAGCGCCTACAGGTGCGATGGTAGTGATTTCAATGGCCGCTTATTTTTCAGGTGTGGTTCAAGCACCTCTGACCGCACTTGTTATTGTGACTGAAATGACCGGCAATCGTGCGCTCACGTTACCGCTGATGGCAGCCGCACTGCTTGGACGAGGTGCGAGTGCAATTGTTTGTCGTGAGTCACTCTATAGAACTTTGGCAAAAGGATTCTTGCCCATTAAGACATCTGACGCGATTGAGTTGGCCAACCCTATCGAACCAAGTGAATAACTGCTTATGTCAGCTCGTAAGGTGCAATCGTCATTGCGCCGTCCGATAATGTATATCAAACAATGAAGTTTGTTTTTAGCGTAATCGCTTACACCCTATAAACACTTCAAGCCATTACTTCTTCTTCGGAACATACAAATCGGTGAGTGTACCTTCGAACGCTTCCGCAGAGAATGCAATGGTCTCTGACAACGTGGGATGAGCATGAATGGTTGCGCCTATGTCATGCGCATCACTGCCCATTTCAATTGCCAATCCAATTTCTGCAATCAACTCACCTGCATTAGGGCCGACAACGCCACCACCGATAACACGATGGGTGTCTTTATCGAAGAGCAACTTGGTCATACCATCATCACGACCGAGTGCGAGTGAACGACCACTGGCCGCCCACGGAAAGCTGGCTTTCTCGTAAGGAATGTTCTTGGCTTTGGCTTCGGTTTCCGTCAAACCCACCCAGGCAATTTCAGGATCGGTATATGCAACAGCAGGAATTACTCGTGCATCGAAGTAACGCTTCTCGCCAAACGCAACCTCAGCCGCAAGCTTACCTTCATGGGTTGCTTTATGTGCCAACATGGGTTGGCCAACGATGTCACCAATCGCAAAGATGTGTTGCACATTAGTGCGTTGTTGCTTATCAACCGGGATGAAGCCGCGTTCGTTCACATTAACACCGGCGGCTTCGGCATTAATTTTTTTACCATTAGGCGCACGACCCACTGCAAGCAATATTTTGTCGTAGAGTTGGGGTTCAGGCACACTCACGTCAGATGATTGGCCTTCGAATGTAACTCGCAAGCCTTCTTTCAATGCTTCAATCTTGGTGACCTTGGTTTTCACCATGATTTTTTCGTAGCGTTTGGTAATACGTTTTTCCAACGGCTTAACTAAGTCGCGATCGCAACCTGTGACCAAGCCTTCCATTAATTCAACCACCGTCACTTTAACGCCCAATGCGTCATACACGGTTGCCATTTCCAATCCAATAATGCCACCCCCAACTACCAACATACGCTTGGGTAAATTCAACTCCAGTGCGCCGGTTGAATCAATGATGCGTGGATCATCTGGATAACATGGCAACTTCACTGCTTCAGAACCTGCGGCGATAATGCAATATTTGAAACTGACACGACGAGTCTTATCACCATCCACTACTTCTAATTCATGTGGTGAGACAAACTTACCCACGCCTTGAATGACTTCGACTTTGCGTTGCTTGGCTAAGCCTGCCAAACCGTTTGTAAGTTTTTTAATCACTTTGTTTTTGAAGCCACGCAGTTTATCGATATCAATCGTCGGCTTGCCAAATGAAATGCCGTGTTCTTCCATCTCATGCGCTTCTTCAATGACCTTGGCTGCATGTAGCAATGCTTTGGATGGAATACAACCTACATTCAGACATACACCGCCAAGGTCAGGCCAACGCTCGATCAAGGCAACCTTCATGCCCAGATCCGCAGCGCGGAATGCAGCGGTATAACCACCTGGGCCCGCACCAAGCACGACGATCTCGAAATCATATTGATTGGTGTCAGCGACTTGAGAAGCAGCCTGCGTTGCGTTAATCACTGGAGCAGCTGTGGTTGTTTCAGCCTTGGAGGATTGCGCGTTGGAAGATTGAGCTTTGTTTTCCGGCTTATTGCCTGCAGTGGTTTCAATATCCAAAATCAATGATCCCTTGGATACACGATCACCTTTTTTGATGGCGACAGATTTAACTGCACCTGCAAGCGTACTGGGCACATCCATCGTGGCCTTTTCGGTTTCAATGGTGATCAACGGCGTATCGACATCAATGGTATCGCCAACTTTGATCAATACATCGATGACTTCAACATTTTTGAAGTCGCCAATATCAGGAACCAGAATTTGTTGAGTCATATGGATTTGGGGGACGGCCAACAACAATGTAAGTAGCTTTGTAGTTTGTCATTCCCGCGTAGGCGGGAATCTAGTAAGAAAAGAATCCTTGTTTTACTGGACCTCCGCCTACGCGGGGGTGACACATCAGAATCTTCTCTGGTATCACGCAATTCATCGCATGATGGAACAGAGATGATGAAATTTTTACGGCACCGCTTCAAGCAAGCCCTTCACATTCGCCAACTGTCTTGACAAGAACGTCGTAAACCGTGCGCCCAACGCGCCGTCGATCACGCGATGATCGTATGCAAGCGTGAACGGCAAGATCAATCGTGGATCAAATGCGCTAGTCTTGACGTTATATATTGGCTTCATTGAAGACTTGGCCACACCCAATATCGCCACTTCTGGAACATTGATGATAGGTGTAAACGAAGTACCACCAATACCGCCCAAGCTTGAAATGGTGAAACAACCACCTTGCATGTCAACGGCACTTAATTTTCCATCACGCGCTTTTTCCGACAAGGATGCCAAGTCTTGTGCTAATTCATAGATATCTTTTTGATCGGCATTGCGAATCACCGGAACCGTCAACCCATTGGGTGTATCCGCTGCAAAACCGATATTCATATACTTTTTGAATACGATGCCTTGACCTGATGCATCCAGTGATGAATTGAATGTCGGGTACTCTTGCAGTGTGCGCACTACTGCGCGAATGATGAATGCCAAAGGCGTAAGCTTGATATTACGTGCGGCGGCTTCGCTTTTTAGCGCATTGCGTTTGGCTTCAAGCTCAGTGATATCTGCTTCGTCCATTTGCCATACATGAGGCACGTTGAGCCAACTGGAAAGTACATGCGGACCGGAAATCTTCTGAATGCGACTCAGCGGTTTGATTTCAATCGCACCGAATTTACTAAAATCAATATTAGGAACTTTGGGAAGCGAGGAGCCAACAGCCGATCCCGCACCACTCATCACTTGCTTAACGAAGGCTTTTACGTCATCAGAGGTAATGCGTGCTTTGACACCACTACCTTTGACACGCGAAAGATCGACACCTAACTCACGTGCAAAGCGACGCACTGAAGGACTGGCATGTGCTTTCGCAAAACCCGCTTCGTTAATTACTGGCAACGCGCCACTGGTGAATGATTGAACCGGTGCAGTGACCAATGCAGCAGTTGGCGCAGTTGCAGGAGCCGATGCTGAAGCGGTCGGCACAGTCGCTGCGCTACTTACTTGTGCAACCGAAGCAATTCCTTTTACAACAACAACTGCGGCGCCTTTGGAAACACGATCACCTTTCTTCACTGCCAAAGAGGTAATAACACCTGCAGCCGTACTCGGCACGTCCATGGTGGCTTTTTCGGTTTCAATCGTAATCAGTGGTGTGTCAACTTCGATCTTGTCGCCCACTTTCACCAACACATCGATCACTTCAACCTCTTTGAAGTCACCGATATCGGGCACGGTAACAGATTGTTCTGTTGTTGCCGCCACGGAGGATATGGCTGCCGCAACCACTGGTGCCGCCTTAGGTGTTTCTTTTGGTGTCTCTTTCATGACAGGTGCCGCTTGAGTTGTGTCTTCAATGCTCAACACCACACTGCCTTTCGATACGCGATCACCTTTCTTGATGGCCACCGACTTGACCACCCCAGCCGTGGTACTCGGCACATCCATGGTGGCTTTTTCGGTTTCTATGGTGATCAACGGCGTATCGATTTCGATCTTGTCGCCAACCTTCACCAATACGTCAATGACTTCAACATTCTTGAAGTCACCGATATCTGGAACATGTATCTCTTGAGCCATGATTAATTCAGTTGATTGAAGATTGAGGCTTACAGTGAAGCAGGATTGGGTTTGGATGCATCGATATGTTTAGCGATGTAGTCCTGCGCCACTTTCTTGTCAAGCTGATCTTCATCCACCAATGCTTTCAACGCAGCCGCGACCACGTAGTGACGATCGACTTCAAAGTGTTTACGCAATGCAGCACGGCCATCTGAGCGACCGTAACCATCCGTACCTAACACGACATAGCGACCCGGAACCCATTGACGAACTTGGTCCGCGACAACTTTCATGTAATCGGTAGAAGCAATGAATGGCCCACTGGCCTTAGCCAAAGTTTGCGTGACATAGCTTTGCTTTGGCTTATCACTTGGATGCAGCATATTCCAACGCTCAACATCGAGCGCTTCGCGACGTAATTCCGAGAAGCTCGTGACACTGTAAATATCGGCACTGACTTTGAATTCATTTTCAAGAATGACGGCAGCGGCTTCGACTTCACGCAAGATCGTACCTGAGCCAAGCAAATTAACTTTCAGCTTTGACTTTCCACCATCTTTGTATAGATACATACCTTTAAGAATGCCCTGCTCTGCACCTTTGGGCATTGCTGGGTGTGCATAGTTTTCATTCATGCAAGTCAGGTAGTAGAAAATATTTTCTCGTTCCTGATACATGCGTCGCATACCATCTTGAATGATCACGGCCAACTCGTAGGCATAAGTTGGATCATAGGCGACACAGTTTGGAATGGTTGAAGCGGCCAACAAGCTATGTCCATCTTGATGTTGCAACCCTTCACCCGCAAGCGTAGTGCGGCCGGCTGTACCACCCATCAAGAAACCACGCGCTTGCATATCACCTGCAGCCCAGAGGTAATCACCGACGCGTTGAAAGCCGAACATCGAATAATAAATATAGAACGGAATCATGTTGACGCCATGATTGGCGTAAGCTGTTCCCGCGGCGATCCATGAAGATACGGCGCCCCCTTCATTGATGCCTTCTTCAAGAATTTGGCCTTTCTTGTCTTCCTTATAGAACATCAAATGATCCGCATCTTGCGGTGTATACAACTGACCCTTGGATGAATAAATGCCGACTTGACGGAATAAACCTTCCATACCAAAGGTGCGTGCTTCATCCGGCACAATCGGCACCACGTACTTACCAATCTCCTTATCTTTCAGCAGTACTTGCAGAATGCGCACGAAGGCCATCGTGGTGGAATTATCGCGATCACCGGTGCTTTGCAATAATGCATCAAACGCCGATAAAGGTGGCACTTTGAGCGGTGGTGCAATATCACGTCGCTTCGGCAAGTAACCGCCCAATTTCTTGCGGCGCTCATGCAAGTATTGCATCTCTGCACTGTTTTCCGGCAATCGTTGAAACGGTGCATTCAGAATTTGTTCATCCGTAACTTCAATGCCTAAACGACTGCGCACTTCTTTCAATGCTTCATCATCTAATTTCTTTTGTTGATGAGTAATGTTTTGGCTTTCGCCATAACGACCCATCATAAATCCCTTCACGGTCTTGGCCAGAATCACCG
>JAICKZ010000109.1 GCA_025927665.1 Steroidobacteraceae bacterium
ATACGTGTCGCAAAACCATCGCAAAATTTTCTTTACGTATAATGGCGGAGCCGTATTTGATCTGGGCAATAGTAACAAAGATGTTCAAGTTGCTGACATCTCGAAGGACACCCAATCACCGAGTAGTCAATCAACGACCAGTACTGACAATTTGCCTTCCGTCACTGCCGGCGATATGGCGGAATCAACGAAACCGAAAGACGCTCCGCTTGATGCTGATGAATTTAGACTTCGTGGCGCCGCGTTAGCAGGCCGCCTTGATTTTTTTGGCGCAATTGAAAATTTCAATCAAGCCATTGCGCTCGACCCATCCAATGCAGAAAATTTCTATCAGCGAGGACTTGCCTATTCGCATAGCCATCAATCCATGTTGGCAATGAACGATTTCAACTCGGCATTAAAGCTTCACGCCAACCATATGCCGTCTCTTATTGAGCGTTGCAGACTCCGTCTAGAAAATAAAGATGAAGGCGGAGCCCGTGCCGATTTTGATTTGGCAATATCCCTTGTACCTGGTGATGCGAGCCTACAATTGCGGATCGCCGAAATTTTCCACAACTTTGGTTATTACGATGAGGCGATCAAACGCTTTGATGAATGGATATCTAAAAACCCCAAGGATGAACGTCTTTGGATAGCATTAAACACTCGTTGCGTATCGCGAGCAATGTTAGGTAAAGAACTCGATACAGCGCTTGCAGATTGCAACTTGGCAATGAAACGTGGTCCTGGCAATTCAATGCAATTAGACACACGAGCAATGGTTTATCTCAAACTGGGTAACATCGACAAATCGATTTCTGATTACAAGGCTTCGTTGAAGCTTCAACCGAAAGGTGCCT
This sequence comes from Steroidobacteraceae bacterium, assembly GCA_025927665.1. Taxonomy (GTDB): domain Bacteria; phylum Pseudomonadota; class Gammaproteobacteria; order Steroidobacterales; family Steroidobacteraceae; genus CAILZL01. The sequence continues at coordinate 843 of JAICKZ010000109.1, forward strand.
ATACCCTATACGGCTTAGGTCTTGCCGAACTTAGAAAAGGATTAAAAACAGAAGGTGAAAAGAACATAGAAACTGCCAAGCAGATCGATCCAAAGGTTGCCGACATATATAGTCGCGCCAACTTGACACCGCAACTTATGCCCTAAGTTACATATTTATCGACAAGCATTTTTTCGCTCTGCGTGTCTTTCACAAAGATCAAAGTGAAGCAGGATTTATAAAGAAGCCGCTTTGCATCTACGCTCTTATTATTATTGAACGTAACCGATCTCAAACCTAACGCGATTCCAAGGCATCATTTTTGCTAGAAAAGTTTATGAAGTAACAACTCCATCATTTTCACCAAGCATCAACGGCAACGGACAATGCAGCGTTGCACAGGTCACTCTCAACAACTCGGCCTCAGTTGCTATCAACTTATTATCGTAAGCCACGACACGCACCATCGTTTCAATCAATTTTTCTTTTTCTATTGATAACAATCGGTCAAGCTTATTAAGAGCTACATCAAGTTGCATTGCCCAATTTGCTGGCGGTTGATACGGCACTGTAATTCGTCCGTACAAAAACTGCATGCCAGCTTGGTATGCGCGTTGTGCTTGTTGTGGATCATCAGTGCCATTGTGCGCCAGCACCGACATCAATATTGCAACTTCATTTACGACGGCTGGCAAGGATAAACGCTGTGGCAAAGGCGAGTTGATTGCCACATCACGTAACTGTACCTGTGCCAATTTTCGCAGAGCATATTTTGTCGGTGAAATGTTGCCACCGCGTTGTAGCAACCCATTCAGGCAAAGCAAAATGGCAGCGCGCTGTTCCGTTGATAATTGCCGCAAGCTTGGTAACAGACGCAACAATGCCGGTTGTCGCTGCAAGGCATTGAGTTGATCGACGGTAACGAGCCATTCTCTACAATTCTGCGCCGTATCGGTACCAAGTTGATGTGCAATGAAATTAATTTCTTGTTCACGTAATGGTGCGTCATTATCCATCGCGAGCGCCAACATTAATCCCAACGCATCGCGCGGTGAACCTGTAGCATCAAGAATATTTTGTGGTAACGAATAACGAATCGCCTGCGCCAATGCAATGTGATCGGTTGTGGGTTGCCCAACCGACTGGGCAACTTGCATTGCATTAATGCCAACTGCAGTCGCAAGCATTTGCTGTAAGCGTTGCGCATCAGATGTTTCAACTTTTGATTCAACACGCGGTTTTGCTGTAAGTAATTCACTGCGTACGGTTGCGAATTCACTTTCATCGAATCGTGGATCAATAGCCTTAATGCGCTCGATTAATGATGGATGCGTCGCAAACATTTGTTCCATACCGGGAGCAAACAACATATGCGCCAACTCATCCGCATCGGAGACTGGCAGTTGTGAGCCATTGGGCGCAGCGCCAATTTTAACCAATGCGTTACGCAGGCCGGTTGGATCGCGTGTAAATTGCACTGCGGCGGCATCAGCCAATGATTCGCGTTTGCGTGCGACGGCTGCCTGAATGATTCGTGCAAAGAAAAGCCCGACATATCCGGCAACAAAGATAGCGGCACCTGTAATAAAAATTACAACGGCCAAGCCGCCACTATTTTTGCGATCATTGATGCCATTGTTTGGCGCGAACTGCAATATGGTTCGTCCGATAACTCCAATTACTATCAAGCCGAATAATAATCCGGTCAAGCGCGCATTAAGACGAATGTCGCCGTTAACAATATGACTGAACTCATGTGCAATAACACCTTGCAGTTCGGTGCGAGTTAATAAATCCATACAACCTTGAGTTACTGTGATGGCTGCATTGCTGGCGTTATAGCCGGCTGCAAATGCATTGATACCCGCTTCATGTGACAACACATACACTGCTGGCACCGGCATACTGGATGCAATGGCGATTTCTTCAACAACATTGAGCAACTGTCGCAATTGAGGATCGCTTGTCGCATTCGCCACACGCTCACCACCAGCGGCACGCGCTACGACAGCGCCACCTCCTCGCAATGATTCGATCTTGTACATGCTGGAAATTGCAATTACACCCAACACCAGCAAAGTGCAGAGCATCACGCTACCTGGATGCGTTATCAACCATGTATGATCCGGCAATGATGGCATTGCGCCTTTGGGATGATTCATCAATGCGATGACTGTCAACAGTACTGTATCCACAACTACCACGACAGCAACGACGGCCAGCAGGAACATCACCACCAGACGCCGCGACAACGTCCGCATTTCGGCCTGACGACTGAAAAAATTCATCACTGCAAGTATTTGTGCAACGGCAAAAAGCCAACTTCAAGTGAAGCTGACTTTTGGTACGACGCGCTTTTCCACCGATTCTATTTGCAGTAATTCAGCCGGTTGAAAATTCTTCCAGCCTGCCACCATGCTGTTGGGAAATACTTCACGTGTGTTGTTATAACTCATCACTGCATCGTTATACGCCTGACGCGCAAATGCCACTTTGTTTTCCGTGGATGTCAACTCTTCACTTAACTGCAACATGTTTTGGTTGGCTTTAAGATCGGGATACGATTCAGCCACTGCCATCAAGCGGCTTAAAGCGCCAGTTAGCTGAGTATCCGCACCTGACAATTGTTGCACCGCTGTCGCATCACCCGGATTTGCTGCAGCTACTTTAAGTCCAGCCATTGCGTTATTGCGCGCCGTAATTACGGCCTCTAACGTGCCACGCTCATGTGCCATATAAGCTTTGGCAGTCTCCACCAGATTGGGAATCAAATCGTAACGACGTGTCAGTTGCACGTCGATCTGTGCAAAGGCATTTTTATATGCGTTACGCGAAGAAACTAGATTGTTGTTGATGCTGACTAGGTACAGCACTCCGCCAATCAACACTACTAATACAATCCACCCCATGATGCACTCTCCTAATAATTTAATCGTTCTTGAATAATGTGCCAGAACCCATGTAAAAAATCTCCAACTGGCGCTGCGTGAAACTGCATGCTGCCACTGTCTGATGAACGTCACAAGTGGTTTGTCTTCCGCAAGCACCATCTTGTCGATTTCAGTGTCAGGTAAATATATCTACGAATACCAGCTTCAATGATCGAGATCGACGCCAGATCAGCATTTACCTCAATCATACGAACGACACTCGACTGAAACATGTAAAGGAATCGCAACCATACTTCCTGAAACGTTGGAATCAATAACTCAAAAAGTCAGAGGCCAATACGTTCTGTCACGACGGCGACATTGCGCTGTTCGAAGGAACAGATTGCGATTGAACGTATGAACTCTTTTGCAAGTATCGATATTCCTACAGGAAGTGTAGTGTCGTGCTGTCCGTTACCGAAGAGGCTTGGCTACTCTGGTTGTAAACGTATCACAATAAAGTGGTCAATGTGGCTACGCTTTATTCGACAGGAAGAACTATGTCTTCAGTACCTAACACAAGATCAACTATCGCTGCAAGCCGGCAAGATATTGCGATGGTGTTGTTGAGCAGTTGCTTTCATTACTCATTGCTTAACTCGTATGTCTGATCATTATGATTTAATCGTTTTTGGCTCCGGACCTGGTGGGTCCACGCTTGCACATCGGCTTGCAAGCACCGGCAAGAAAATTTTGATTCTTGAACGCGGCGACTATCTACCGCGCGAAACGGCTAACTGGAGTTCCAACGCCGTGTTTGTCGAAGGCCGATATCAAGCGAAAGAGACTTGGTATGGTGCTGATGGTCGAGCCTTTCATCCTGGCCTTCACTACTATGTCGGTGGTAACTCGAAGGTATATGGTGCGGCATTATTACGTTTTCGTGAACGCGATTTTGAGGACGTCATACACGCTGATGGTTTATCGCCGGCATGGCCATTGCGCTACGACAGTTTCGAACCTTATTACAATGAAGCTGAGCAGCTTTTTCATGTACATGGTTTGCGTGGCGAAGATCCAACCGAGCCCGTCGCAAGTGGTGCGTATCCTTATGAAGCAGTGACGCACGAACCGCACATAGCGGCATTGAGTGAGCGTCTACGACAACAAGGCTTGCAGCCGTTTCATCTGCCACTTGGAATATTGCTTGATCAGAAGAATGGTCGGCCGACTCATGCCAGTCGATGTATTCGTTGTGACGCCTTTGATGGGTTTCCTTGTGCACTTAATGCAAAGGCTGACGCACAGATAATTTGTATCGATCCAATGCTTGCCACTTATCCCAATGTCACTTTAATCACGAACGCGCATGTCACACGTTTGGAAACAAATGAGGGTGGTCGACGCATCTCCACAGTATGTGTCAAACATCTTGGTGAAAACGAATGTTATTCGGCTGATATTGTAGTGGCAGCTTGTGGCGCACTAAGTACCGCGTTGTTGCTGCTTAATTCAGCATCGTCAGATCATCCCACCGGTTTGGCAAATGGTTCTGATCAAGTTGGTCGCAACTACATGCGGCATAACCAATCTGTTCTGATGGCGCTGTCGCGCGAAACCAATGACACCGTGTTCCAGAAGACGTTGGCGATCAGCGACTATTACTTTGGTGCCGATGACTGGAACTATCCGCTGGGTTTGATTCAGATGATGGCCAAGTCGCATCCCGATCAAATACGCGCCGAAGCATTACCGAGCTGGCTTGAATGGCTACCTGATATGCCCTTCGAGACGATGGCGAGACACTCGATGGATTTTTGGCTATCAAGCGAAGATCTACCTCATGCTAACAATCGCATTTGGATCGATCATGGAAAAGTAATTCTTGATGTCACCGAGAATAATATGGAAGCGCATCGTCGCTTGAGAGATAAACTTAAAGCGTTACTCAGTGGTATGAATGCTCATCCTTATTTATTGGAACGAAAATTATATTTAGGAAAAAATATTCCGATTGGTGGCACGGCGCATCAGGCGGGTACCGCGCGCTTCGGCATCGATCCGAAAACCTCTGTACTGGATATCAACTGCAAAGCACACCAGCTCGATAACTTGTACATCGCCGATGCAAGCTTCTTTGTCTCCATCGCAGCGGTAAATCCGACGCTCACAATTATTGCCAACGCGCTGCGCGTTGCAGATCATATCGCCGAACGGTTACGCGCATGATGAGGCTCGCACCATGCAACTGAGTGAATGGCATAGCGGGGTGCTCGATCCACAGGGACCGATTGCGATCGCTGAGCGCACTATCTTGCTCAATTCTACTGTCATCATGTTGATGGTAATAGTGCCGGTGATTGTGTTGACGCTGATCTTTGCATGGTGGTTTAGAACCAGCAATCATCGGGCCCGTTATCTACCTGACTGGTCCTATTCAGGACCGATGGAACTCGTGGTCTGGTCAATTCCGACGTTGGTGATTTTGTTCCTGGGCGGCATTGCTTGGATTGGTTCACATGAGCTCGATCCATCAAAGCCACTTACCTCTAACGCAACGCCGCTTGATGTGGAAGTTGTTTCACTTGATTGGAAATGGTTGTTTATTTATCCCAGCTTGGGCATCGCCAGTGTCAATCGACTGGTTGTTCCGGCGGGCGCACCGCTACGTTTGCGTCTGACATCGGCCACCGTGATGAACAGCTTTTTTATTCCACAGCTCGGCAGTCAGATTTATACGATGGCAGGTATGGTTACGAAATTAAATCTGCAAGCTGACCACGCAGGTATTTATCCAGGACTGTCTGCGCAATTCAGCGGCCAAGGTTTTTCTGACATGCGTTTTGATGCAGTGGTCATGCAGACAACGCAGTTCGCACAGTGGATCGAGACGACCAAGAAAGTGGATCATGCGTTGAATACATCTAGCTATGCGCAACTTGCGCGGCCGAGTGTCCAAGTCGATCAAACTCTGTTCAGTAGCATTGATGCTCATCTATTTGACGAAGTCGTCAATGGCGCCGGCATGCTACATACGATGCAGACTGTCCAAAATAATGCGGCTGTTGCTGCGCCATGAGATGAGCAACATGCTAGGCAAACTAAGTTGGGCTGCGATCCCCTTACATCAACCGATACCGCTAGTTGCATCGGCAGTGGTGATTGTCGGTATAACCGCAGTATTAGTGCTCGTGATCTACAAAGGTTGGTTGCCATATCTATGGCGCGAATGGATTACCAGTGTTGATCATAAAAGGATTGGCGTGATGTATATCGTGCTGGCACTGATCATGCTGATGCGTGGATTCATCGATGCAATGATGATGCGTACTCAACTCGCCGTGGCTGCTGGCAGTGCACAAGGATACTTACCTCCGGAACATTACAATCAGATTTTTTCTGCACACGGCACCATCATGATTTTCATGGTGGGTATGACGTTCATGGTAGGGCTGATGAATTTTGTCGTGCCATTGCAAATAGGTGCACGTGATGTGGCCTTTCCGGTACTGAACTCGGTGAGCTTCTGGTTGACGGCGGCGGGCGCGTTATTAATCAATCTATCATTAGTGGTGGGTGAATTCGCGCGTACTGGTTGGCTGGCGTATCCACCTTTGTCTGAATTGGCGTACTCGCCTGGAGTCGGAGTTGATTACTACTTGTGGGCATTGCAGATAGCGGGTGTGGGTTCATTGCTATCAGGAATCAATCTGACCACCACCATCTTGAAGTTGCGTACCTATGGCATGGGTTACGCGCGGATGCCAATTTTTTGCTGGACTGCGCTGGCATCCAATCTACTGATCATTGCTGCGTTCCCCATCTTGACAGCCACACTCGGTATGTTGCTGTTGGATCGCTATCTTGGTTTTCATTTTTTCACCAACGATTTCGGCGGCAACGCAATGATGTACATCAATCTTATTTGGGCATGGGGACACCCCGAGGTTTATATCTTGATGTTGCCCGCGTTCGGTGTTTTTTCGGCAGTCATTAGCACCTTCTCGAGTAAGCCGCTGTTCGGCTATCGCTCCATGATCATGGCCACTATGTCCATCTGCATGCTCTCATTTATGGTGTGGTTGCATCACTTTTTTACGATGGGCGCAGGAGCAGATGTGAATGGCTTCTTCGGTATCATGACTATGATTATTGCGGTGCCCACGGGTGTAAAAGTATTCAACTGGTTATTCACTCTCTATGGTGGTCGAGTCCGCTTCGAGACGCCGTTGTTGTGGGCATTGGGTTTTATGATTACGTTTGTGATTGGTGGTATGACGGGCGTGTTGTTAGCGATTCCGCCCGCGGATTTTGTGCTGCATAACAGTTTGTTTCTGATTGCACACTTTCACAACGTCATCATTGGCGGCGTGATGTTTGGTGCATATGCAGGTTATACCTTTTGGTTCCCGAAAGCATTTGGCTTCACGCTGCATGAACGCCTCGGCAAAGCTATCTTCTGGTGTTGGTTGATAGGTTTCTATCTTGCCTTCATGCCGCTGTATATACTTGGCCTAATGGGTGCGACGCGACGCATGCAACATTATTCGGAAATGAGTTGGCAACCCTTGATGGTAGTTGCCCTAGTGGGTGCCGTGATTATCCTGCTGGGAATAATTCTTACCGTCGTGCAATTAGTGGTGAGTATTCGCGCGCGTCAAAGCCGCAAGGTGGGCGGAGATCCTTGGAATGGCCGCACGCTGGAGTGGTCAATTTCTTCGCCACCACCCTCTTATAATTTTATCGACTTACCACAAGTGTCCGCACCAGATTCATTTTGGCTCACCAAGCAAAGTGATAAACCGATTTCAGATCAACATCATGATCCTGATGATGTTACGCCTCCAACCATACCGTCGCCCAGTGCAGTTGGGTTTGTCACCGCATTTTTTGCCGTTATTACAGGCTTTGCATTGGTGTGGCATATCGATTGGATGGCGATCATGGGCTTGCTCTGTATAGTCATCACATGGCTCGTTTACGCATGGCGTAACAGTGATGACAATGAAGTTTCGTCACAGACAATCGAAACATTTGATGCGTCATCTGCTAAGTCTCAAACAACATGAACACCGCTTCAGCAATGCTTCAACCTATACAGAGCGACGACATACCGCTTTCTGAACGTGGTCCGGCGCCGACACGTGTCGTCGTCGCGTATGGATTTTGGTTGTTCTTATTGAGCGATATTATTGTATTCGCAGCATTGTTCGCGGCTTACGCGGTATTGGTCACACGAACTGTGGGGGGGCCTTCAGGTTCGCAATTATTTAATCGCGAGCATGTCTTTATTGAAACTGCCTGCCTGCTTGCTTCCAGCTTTACCTGTGCGCTGTCATCCTTGGCCATTGAGCTGCATAACAAGAAATATACCTATCTATTCAGTGCACTGACTTTCGTACTTGGGATTGCGTTTGTTGCGCTTGAGTTTATCGAATTCACGCACATGATCGTGGCGGGTAACGGCCCAACACGCAGCGCATTTTTATCCGCATTTTTTGCACTAGTGGGCGCGCATGGAATTCACGTCACACTGGGTCTTTGTTGGCTTGTGATGATGATGGCTCAAGTGGCGAACTTCGGCTTCACGGCACGGATCGCTCGTCGCTTGCTGTGTTTCAGCTTGTTCTGGCACGCATTGGATATTGTCTGGATAGGAGTATTCACGATTGTTTACTTGGGAGCACGGTAATGAATCGTGCATCATTTCGAAGTGATTCAACCAGCGAAGAGACACCAGGAGAGAGTCCGGATTTGCGCGGCGGTTTGCGCAAGTACATCACTGGTTTCGGTGTATCGATCTTATTGACGCTGATGTCGTTCTGGGTTGCAGACACTTCACTGATATGGACGCCTGGCATCCCGGTATTGTTGGCAGCACTGGCTATTGGTCAGATGGGTGTGCACCTGGTGTTCTTTCTGCATATCTCTAGCGGCCCGGACAGTACCAACAACATACTCGCGTTGGCCTTCGGTGTATTTGTGGTTGCGTTGGTCGTG